>DATNKA010000393.1:0-4742 GCA_035603655.1 Candidatus Acidiferrales bacterium
CATCGGCGATCATGCTCGCTTCCAATCTCGGCTCTTCCGCCTCGATGTTCTTTATCAGCAGTCGTGTGAGTTTCTGCTGACTACTCGAAATAATCTCCTGCGCTTCGGTCGGCAGACTCGCTAACTCGCGCATCGAATTCACGGCGAAGCATCCTCGCTGGTCGTCATCGCAGCCAAAGCCGAGTCTCAGAAACCTCTCAATGTTGCCCCAACCGAGCGGCTGTGCTGTCAGGATTTCCGCGCCACGAGTTTGGGCGTAGCGCTCAAGACTGGCAAGAAAGAGGTCCTCCTTATCTTTGAACTCCGAATACAGGCCCGACTTGTTGACGCCGGTCGCCTCTTCAAGGTGCTGAAGTGTCGTGTTCGCGAAGCCGTGTTTCCAAAAGACCGGGATGGCCCTGTCCAGCACACCCTCACGATTGAACTGTCTCGGTCGTCCCATATGCTCCCGCAACAATCAAATGATACAGAACAATAGATGCGTCGCCGAACCAAACGGTTCATAATGGTCCTCTTGAGGGACCTAAGCGGCTAGGGGGCATACGGGTGCCTAATGGGTGTCGAGCCACTTCCGAATATTCGAGACGGTATCCTCATAGAAAGTCTCGTAAAGACCCTTCGCTACGTAGCCGATATGCGGCGTTGCCAGTACGTTGTCCAGCGTCCGGAAGGGGTGAGACGGAGGCAGCGGCTCAATGTCGAATACGTCGATCGCCGCGCCGGCGATTTGCTTGTTCTTCAACACGCCGATCAAAGCTTGCTCTTCGACGATTGGCCCGCGCGACGCATTGATCAACCAGGCAGTTGGCTTCATTCTCGACAGCTCCGCGATCCCTACCAGGCCGCGTGTACGGCCGCTCAACACCAAATGGATCGTCAGGATGTCAGCCCGCTCGAACAGCTGATCCTTAGAAACCAGGAGTGCCGCCGCAGCTTTGGCGCTCTCGCGAGTCATGTTTTGGCTCCAGGCAATCAGATTCATTCCAAAAGCGCTCCCGATCCGCGCGACCTGTGATCCAACCCGCCCAAGTCCGAGAATGCCCAAGGTCTTTCCACGGAGATCGGTGCCCACGGTTTGCTGCCAGCCGCCGGATCGGACGGAGTTGCTCTCGGTCACGATATGGCGCGCGGAAGCCAAGATCAGCGCCCAGGTAAATTCAATCGTCGGGTCCGACCTATACCCCGTGTGCACCACCGCGATCCCATGGTCGCCCGCTGCGGCGACATCGATCGACGAGTTTACTGGTCCCGTTGAGGCAATCAGCTTGAGATTGGGAAGGCGCTCAATGATGTTGCGGGGCAGCGGGGTTCGTTCGCGCATGACACAAATGACATCAAAAGGCAGCAACCGCTCAATCACGGCCTCTCGATCGGCGAGGTGGTTCTGAAATACGGTAATGTCCGCTCGGTCTCGGAGCACCGACCAATCAGCACTCCCCAGCGCAACATTTTGGTAATCGTCAAGAACGGCAATCCTGCACTTTTTCATTTGACATCCATCCCGTGATGACGGACTCGGCCCGACGAAGGCCTAGGAAATCGCCGGTTTTTGTTCAGGGTTTAACGTTGGCCTTCGCGCCCCGTTCAAGTGCCAAGAGAAAGTCGGCGGACGGGAATCTTTCCTTCATGGCGTTAACGAGGCTAACCGGATCTTTGGCTTTCTTTAGTTCCTCTTCAAAAACTGATAAATAGTTTTCCGTAAAATCTATGGCGGTGCTCGCGTCAAGAGGAGCTCCAAGCTTGCTGTGTCCAGGGATAACAACCGAAGCTTTTAATTCTCTGATTCTATTTAATGAGTTCAACCATTTCTCTATAGCCTGGCTGTCCGTTTCTGCAGTGTAAAGGTGCATGTCATTGAACAAAACATCGCCAGCAATGAGAATCCTCTGTCCGGGAATCCAGAGCATCGTGTTTTCGTCGGTGTCGCCTTGGATGTTTTTTAGAATCTCTATTTTTGAGCTCTCAAATTTAATGAAGTTGCCGTCGAATTTGTCGATCGCAACCACGTGAGAGGTTGCACCTGAGCCCAGGATCTTTTTCCATTTGTCTATTTTCTCTTGATAGACACTGTTGATTCGGTCTACTACCGCCGAATTCGCAATAATCCTAACTCTCGGGTAGGCTTCCTTAAAAACCTCCAGACCGAGAAAATGATCGGCGTGCTCATGGGTAATGTAGATAATAGAGAGCGGCTTTTTAGTCTCTTTGATTTCCTGTAATACTTTTTCAGCGCTGGTTTTTGTTAACTGCGCATCGACCAACATCACTTCATGTGTTCCCTCGATAATGACGGAGTTATTCCAAAACTGATCGTCGGGAGAGGTGAACACCTTGAGTGAAAAACCGTGCTGATCACCTGCAACTGCAGATGGAGGCGAAAATAGAAATAAGAGACCGATCACCGCTGAAGAAATAACAAGACTCCTCACAAGCAGCTCCATAAATTCTCCTCTCTTGACCGTTCGCCGATGATGCGTACGGATTTGAACTCCAAAAAATGCAAACGGCCATTGGGCGCTGGGAATTGATGAACGCGGCAAGTCGAGGAGGATCCTTGGCCATCGCAAGGTAAAGGCAGTTGGCAGTTACTTCGCAGCCAATTCCGGCGGGATAGTAACTGCCAATGGCCGAGTTCACCACTTGCGATGGTCCCAACTTGACCTGTCGGCTCGCCCGCAGCACTACTATTTGTCGACCCATTGATCGGTAAATGCCACTGGCGACCAGCTATAGCCACTCCCTTGCTTGTGCAAGCGACCGAAGCCGGGAAATAGCATATGCGGCCCCGCGATCACGGTATCCTCGCCCGCGAGCTTAGACAGCAATTGATTCCGAGTCGCAAGGGCCGCAGGCGGTCGATGTCGAAGACCACCGTGACCTCGGGGTGCTGCAACTGGACGCGCTGTCCGTGGATCGTGTCTCCCCAAAACAGGATTTGTTTCCCCTGTGAAGAAAATAAATAGCCGGTATGTCCGGACGTATGACCATGCAACGGAACGAGTTGCATACCGTCCACGATCGGGTCGGAGTCACCAAAGGTATGCCACTTGCCGGCCTTGATGTACGGCGCTGCGATGCCTTGGGCACTCTGAAAGAACGGTTGCGCATCCTTTGGCGCCTTGGCAGCGACTTCCGGCGACAGCCAAAAGTCGCTTTCTGCCTTTGCGACGTAGACATCGGCATTTGGAAAGACGCGATTTCCGTCGTGAGTCGTGAGGCCGCCGACGTGATCGGAGTGGAGGTGCGTGACCAGAACAAGGTCCACTTCCTCCGGTGTATAGCCGGCGCTGCGCAGGTTCCCCACCAAGTGCCCGTAGGCTCCCCCGCCAAACCAAGTGCCGGAGCCCGCATCAATGAGGAGTAGTTGCTTGCCCGTGTTGACCAGGAAACCTGTATCCGCGGCATCCAGCATGTGCGGATCTTCGTGCAATGCCTTTACGACACCATCCAGGGTAGCCTTTTTTCCGGTCAGCCAGTGCAGATCGAGTACGGCGGGCCCATCCAGTAAGGCCGTCACCTCGAGATCGCCAACTTTCAGACGGTAGAAGCCCGGCACCTGATCATGATGCTGCGGTCCGGCAGCCAGAGCTGCGTCTGGACCGGCGACAAGGCTGGGCAGAACTACCAGAAGAGCTGCGGCGAAGCGCATCGCATTTCTCTTGCGTGCGTTTCTACTGCCAACAACTGGTGAGCTCATAGCTCTACCTCCGTTTGTGCGCATTGGTGAGTGTGGTTCGGTGACCAGAAGCGTTCCGCCGTATAGTCACGGTTGAACACTGTCTCGAGCACTTCGAGCAGGGATGTCTGATTCCGTTCTGAGAACGAGTTGCTCATTGTTTCTCCTAGGCTTATGAGGGTTGACCTGTGCTTTCACCCATAAGATTATGCTCATACTCCAGGAGACGCAAAGAATTTAATGGAGGAAAGCATTTTTGCAGCATTTATCGTGGTTCTCTAATACTGAGGATTAGGGTTATTACTGTTTGTCATCAAATGTTGCACCGAGCAGAGCCGGCTTGCATCTAGGTGATATAGATTACGATAATACTCTCGCGGTTGTGACGCCCTAAACCGCAGAGCTGGGCAACGACTGGAGCGAGCTCTGCAGGTTCGGGGAAGAAGTGGGGATGACCGATGGGTTATTCGAAAAGAGATAAGGCGCAGACACACACTCGGATCGTAAGCGTTGCGGCCAAGAGGTTTCGCGAACTCGGCCTCGAAGGCATCGGCGTTGCCGATGTGATGAAGGAGGCCGGTGTTACGGTCGGAGGTTTTTACAAACATTTCGATTCGCGCGACGAACTGGTGGTTGAGGCACTGGCCATCGCATTTCAAGATCTCGACCGCTGGGAGGAACACACTGACACGCTAACGAAACTTCTGGAGAGCTATTTGTGCGAAGAACACCGGGATGCTCCGGGAACCGGGTGTGCTTTGGGCGCGTTGCTCGGCGATATGTCTCGGGCGAGTCGATCGGCGAAAGCGGTTTATACCGCGCGATTGAAGCGCAGCTTGGCATACTCGACGGGCCTGGTTCCGCCGAATGGAACCTCTGACCGGCGCGCTCGTGCCATTCTGATGATTAGTGCAATGCTAGGAGCGATCAACCTCTCTCGTGCCGTGTCGGACCGAAACCTCTCACGAGAGATTCTCCAACAGACGCGTGATCAGTTAATTGCTTTGAACAAACCCGCGACAGCACATTAGACGCCTGATGTATCCCGGACAAGCGTCTTGTGTAT
>DATNKA010000394.1:0-2981 GCA_035603655.1 Candidatus Acidiferrales bacterium
TGACTCACCCCTCTGCGCTATGACGTAAAGACCGCCGAGTGCCGCCCGGTATCTAAAACTTCGATCCGCTTCAAGTCTGTCGCCAAGGCTGTGAAAGAGCGCAGGAAGCGGCCAGACGCAACAGTCTTCTTAACCGCCCGACCAGGGTCGGGTAAGAGGACAGATTTCATAGACGACAGATTCATATTTTGGATTTTTGCGTGATCCTACGATTTCGCCGTTAAGCTTTTCGGCGATACGTCTGCTCGCGACATTTTCTACTGCTACGGGATAAAGGAAACTCTCCTTCGCGAGAGTTTTCGTCGCCCATTCAGCAACCGCTTTAATGGCTTCCGTTCCGTAGCCGTGACCTTGAGCTGCTTCCTTGAGCCAGATGCCAAGCTCTGGGCTTGGTTGATCCGCCTCATCCAGTCCTGCAATGCCTAGACATTCCATTGTGTCACTTCGTCTTATAACAAAGGAGAAAACCGACTGATTATTCGCCTGTAATCTGGCTTCCCGGTGTGCTTTGTACTCGCTGAGCGATTTTGAGGGCTCCCAGCGCATGAAGCGAGCGATCGCAGGGGTGATGCATTCGAATACCTCTTCGGCGTCAGCCATTTTGAACGGGCTTAGTTCCAACCTAGCGGATCGGATCAAAACCTGCATCATGCTCACTCTTCCAAACATTCTTGTTTACGGTTGCAGGCAATGCGTCGACAGATTACCTATCCCCTCCAGCATAGCAATCCATCCACCTGCAAAACGGGTTTCGGTAAGTCCAACCCGGCGACTTGCCTACCGGCAATTTACCGAAAACTGGGATGAGACGGTCGCTCTGAGGAGAGAGAGACTAAGCGGATGAAAAAGCATACGCAGGACCTCATCGCGGAAGTACCCCGGGGCTGCTCTCAGGCCGGGATGACGATAGGCATCGACCTTGGGGATGTCTGGAGCCATTACTGCACGCTCAACGAAGATGGTGAAGTGGTCGACCGGGGCAGGTTCCGAACGAACCCATCCAGCGTCGATAAGTGGTTTACCGACCTGCCTCGAGTGCGCATCGCCATGGAGGCAGGGACACACTCGATATGGATCAGCGAGCAGCTGCAGGAGTTGGGCCATGAAGTCATCGTGGCCAACGTGCGCGAGCTGCGGGCGATCTCGCACAGTGATCGCAAGAGCGACCAGGTGGATGCCGAGAAGCTGGCCCGTTTTGCGAGGCTCGATCCGAAAATCCTCAGGCCGATTGCGCACCGCACCGTCGCCCAGCAGGAAGCTCTCACGCTCATCCGCGCCCGCAACCTTATCGTTCGCCTGCGGACCGCTGCGGTGAACGCAGTGCGCGGGTTGGCCAAGCCCTGCGGATATCGGCTGCCAGCTTCTTCTACGCTTTGTTTCGCCAAGCGGTGCGTGGCCGTGTTGCCACCAGGTCTTGCCCGGGCGCTCGGACCGGTGCTCCAGCAGATCGCAGACATGACGGTGAAGATCAAAGAGTACGATCGGGCGGTCAAGCAATTGATTGAGACGGAATATTGCGAGACACAGGCGCTCGTCAAGGTCTATGGGGTTGGCCAACTCACGGCGTTGACCTATGTCCTGACCCTGGGAAGCAAAGAACGTTTCCAACGAAGTCGCGATGTGGGTTGCTATCTCGGCCTGCGGCCGAAACGGAGTCAGTCCGGAGAGCGAGACCCCCAGCTCGGTATTACCAAGGCGGCGGGCAACGTCTACCTTCGCAGCCTGCTGGTGGAGTGTGCCAATCACGTCCTCGGGCGACATGGAAAAGACTCCGACCTACGACGGTGGGGCCTACATCTAGCCTCACGCGGAGGCAAGCAATCCCGGAATCGTGCCATCGTCGCCGTGGCGCGAAAACTTGCCGTGCTGCTGCATCGCATCTGGGTCACGCAGCAGCCATACATTCCGTTTTATGCAAAGGCCGCTTAAGACAGGAATCATGTTCAACCGTTGCGACGACCCCGTGTTCCGATGACTGCGTGTCGGGTTGGGCCTTAACAAGGCCGGCCGAAAACTGGCAGCATCGACTTCTCCTACTGAACCCCAAACGGCACAGAGCCATCACGGCTCACGCGAAGTGCGAATAGAAACCCGGCGGAGAACAACATGCGTCGCAACCAACACGAAAAAACACTAACCGCATGAAAGAAAAACCAAACGGATGTTGACACAAGTGACCGTCTCATAGAAAGCTGACTTTTCAGGAAATTCGGCGCCAGCCTCTGAGAAATCGGTTCGACAGACACAAGTGGCGATTTGCTCAAGAAGATGCAAGATCCGACAGCTCACTGAGTGAATTGTCTGGTTATCACAAACCAGAATTACTGATCATGGAGGCCCTAACTGGCGAGGAGAGGTCTTCCGAGGATCCTCGCCAAAAAGGAGAGTTAGATCGTGCGATCGAAGAGTTGCTGTTGGTAGCTCTTGACCCAGTCTTCCGACGAAGGAGGAAAAATGTTGAGAAACTTCCCCTCGCGGGAAGGGATCACTTCTACCATCTTTGCGATCATGTCGTTTGGATCGAGTCTCCCCTCTGGTACGCCGAGCAGACTGTCGACCACTTTCTTGAAGGCGTCGCGCTTGATAAAGTTCACGTCATCGTTGAGCCAGCGTAGACCGGCTTCCACCACAGTTTCGTTGAAACCGGTAAGGTAGGGTCCTGGATTGATCGTTTGCACCTGAATTCCGAAGGGTTTCAGTTCCTCGTACATCGCTTCAGCGATCGATTGCACGGCATGCTTGCTCGCGGCATATGCGGGAATGGGCGGGACCGTGAGAAGCCCTACCACTGAGGAGACGAATACCACCTTTCCGTGAATACCCGCGGCTACCCAATTCCTCACCACGCGCTGGGTAAAATCCAGAGCTGCGAAGACGTTCGTTTCGAAATTCTTCCGCACCAGATCCACGGGGATTTCAGACATCGGCCCTCCCTCACCAATGCCGGCGTTGTTCACCAGAATGTCGAACTTGATTTTGAG
>DATNKA010000395.1:0-2844 GCA_035603655.1 Candidatus Acidiferrales bacterium
TCTTTGGCGGATTTGGCTGGGGCTGGGGACACTGGGGATACGACTGGCGTGGGCATGGAATTCTCTTCGACCACCACGGCTACGTTTCCCACAGCAGAGTTTTCGTCAATCGCAACAACTTCAATCGCGCCGGCGGATTTCATGGAGGCGGGGGATTTCACGGAGGCGGTGGCTTTCATAGCGCCGGTGGTTTTCATGGCGGAGACGCCAGAGGCTTTGGCGGCGGCCAACATGGATTTGCGTCGCCACATAGCCAGTCTGGTGTCCACTCAGGCGCATTCAGCGGCTTTAATCATGGAGGAGTTGCGAGAGGATTTTCGTCTCGTGGGCAGTCTAGCTTCGGCGGTGGCTTCCATGGAGGAGGTGGAGGTTTCCACGGAGGCGGAGGCGGTCATGGAGGCGGCGGTCATCGGTAGTTCGATTCGAGTACCACAAACCAGAGTGATGATACGGAGAAGAACTCATGCACACAAGAAATATGAAGCTTGAAGGATTTAAACTGAGACTGGCCTGGATGTTCGCATCCACCGTCCTCCTGCTGCTGATGGTCGGTCTTCTGCTGGTGGTGGTCGGCTATTTTGGATCCAGCTTTGCGCAGGGGGCACAACCGCAGGGGGTACAACCGAAGACCTTCTCTTCTCCCGCTGAAGCCAGTGGCGCTCTGTTTCAGGCTGCGCAAAGAGAAGACGAGCCGGCCTTAGAAGCCATTCTTGGAGCAGGGAAGGAAGTCACTTCATCGAGTGACGACGTGGAGGACAAACTCGAACGCGAGCGGTTCAGCCAAAAATACCAGGAGATGCACCGTTTAGTCCGAGAGCCCGACGGGAGTACGGTTCTATATATCGGCGCAGAAAATTGGCCTTTTCCGATTCCGCTGGTTTCAAAAAATGGCGTATGGTATTTCGATTCCAAAACCGGCATCGAGGAAATCAAGTTCCGGAGAGTCGGAGAAAACGAGACCACTGCGATCCAGGTCTGCAATGCATTCGTCATGGCAAAGAAGCAAGGCGAGACAAAAGCTGCCGGTGAGGATGATTCGATCAGTCAGTACGTCCAAGGCCTGCTTTCTGCCGGTGTGACGAACGGCGACAACAATGAGTCCTCTCCCTTTCACGGGTACTACTTCCGAATTGTGACTGACAATTCTGCGGCCCAGAATAAAGGCGACGTTGCGGGCGGCACCAAAAGAGATGGCCTGGTTTTGATAGCGTATCCCGCGGACTACCGGTCATCAGGAGTGAAGACCTTCATAGTCTCGCAGGATAATGTGGTTTATGAAAAAGACCTCGGGCCGAAGACCGCAACCGTCGCGCCAAGTATCAGAGCGCGCAGTTCCAGTTGGCACGCTGCGGATTGAAATCCGCGGCCGGTTTCTCGTCGTGCGATTCGTGGGACCCACGAGCCGCCGAAAAAGAGCACCGATCGCATCGGCCCAGGCATCTCAAACAGAAAGGCATTTTGGAGATTGAATATGAACGAGAACACAACCCCTAGTCTATCGGCTGCCGGCAGCGGAACAATCTCCCTCGGTGGTGAACTTATGGTCAACCGTCTCGGCTTTGGGGCCATGCGCCTCACGGGCGACGGAATTTGGGGGCCACCGAAAGACTCCGCGACGGCGATCGCCGTTCTTCGCCGCGCCGTCGAACTAGGCATCAACTTTATAGATACGGCTGATTCGTATGGTCCTAATGTTAGCGAAGAATTGATTGCCGAAGCCCTGGCGCCTTACCCAGCGGATCTTGTCATCGCAACGAAAGGTGGATGGAATCGTCCCGGGCCAAACCAGTGGACCCACGATGCCAGCCCCGCGCACTTGCGTGAAGCGGTAGAAGGCAGCCTGAAGAGACTCCGCCTCGACCGGATTGACGTCTATCAGCTGCACGCGCCCGATCCGGTGATACCTCTCGACGCGTCGATTGAAACCTTGGCCAACATGCAAATGGAAGGGAAGATCCGCCTGGTCGCGTTGTCCAACGTGACGGTCGAACACATCGAGCGCGCGCGAAAGATCGTGCCCATCGTCTCGGTTCAAAACCGATATAGCTTTGCCGATCGTGAATGGGACTATGTCGTGGATTATTGCGAACACAACGGAATCGCGTTCATCCCGTGGTTCCCGCTGGGAGCAGGTACCGTGGCCAGCAAGCTGCTGGAACGGATTGCCAAAGCCCGCCAGGTGAAACCCATCCAGGTCGCATTGGCGTGGTTGCTCAAGCGGTCTCCGGTTATGTTGCCCATCCCCGGGACTTCGTCGCTCGCGCATCTTGAGGAAAATGTACGGGCGGCCTCGCTGCAGTTGCCTGAGGAAGAGTGTTTGGAGCTTAACGGAATCGCTGCTCTGGCTTCTTGAAGCGCACCAACATTCAATACTGGCCTAGAATTGTTTTAGCCGGAAACTGCAGCCAACGAATTAGGGCGCGCGACCCTCGGCAACGGGATTGCTCGGCAGTCTTGAAGCGGCGCCCACGAGGCCGGGATCTCTAGCGAATAAAGTCCGCGGGCTGATCAGGAATAACGATGACGAGGCGTGCTTCCCTTCAATCCGCCCGCTTCGGTAGTTCGCGTCACGCAACTCATGCCTTGCTATTAGCGATGTTGAGTGTAGTCACGCCAGGTCTCGCCGGCGGACAGGCGTTGCCTATGCGACAAGAAACGGCGTCACCTTCTTCGACTCCGGTGCATGAAGGACCCCGAAACAACCCGTCGGCTTCGATCCAGCTCGCGCCCTTAGATCAAGTGCCGACCAGCCGTTGTCGCTTGCGAGTGCCCGACGCGACTCCCGAATTCCCGGCGAAAGGTGAACCCGCTACACCAGCGAGCAGTACCTGGGCTTTCGCCCCT
>DATNKA010000396.1:0-4544 GCA_035603655.1 Candidatus Acidiferrales bacterium
TTTTCTTTTGCGATATTTTCTTCTAGGGCGGGCGAAGGCAAGAGAGTAGCGAAAATCGAATGCTCACGAGCGGCATCGAGTGCGAGCACATCGAGAAGGTTAGAGAATATCCACTGGTCGATCTGGCGTGCGGTCTGGGCAGGCAGGTTCAGAAAGCGGACGCCGCACTGACCGGAAGAACCCGCCCAGCAGACCTGCCCGTAGGTATCCACGCGCAAGCGCGGAAATCGCAACTCGAAGCGTATGCGAACACGCTGTTCGTGGCGCAAAGGTGCAACAGCCTGCACAGCCACACCGTCGCGATTGAGATTGCGGACGATTCCACCGTTGGCAGCATCGAGAGTAACGTAGGTCAGCGTACGCACTTCATGTCGATAGTGGGTGCGCGCTTGCCGTGCGGCAAAAGATACTACGTGCATACTCTCAGCCAAGGTTCGTCGGGCGTAACCGGATTGGTCAGATTCTAGTTTCCGGCGGAGGCGGGCTGGCAGTAACTACGTTGAGTCTCTGACTGAGTCTTAAGGAAGTTAAGCCACTCAGGCTTCTCTCACGCGCCACAAGGTAGACGACGAGTACGAAAGTCCATGGCCGGATGGGCATGTACGTATCATTGCAACTGGAGTGAAATCCCGCTAACTTACTGTTAAACCGATAGGAAACAAGATTCGGACTATTCCTCTTTCGGGACTTGGCAAAGCGCAGCTGCTAGGCAGACTAGTCAAGAGGACAACGGCTCTGCCGGATAGCGAAGCTCACAAGTAATAAAGAGATGGGCCGGTCAGAAACACCAAGGCGATGGCAACGACTCCTACCAAACCGATAAGCGAAATTGACGACCGGCTCGCGGATACGGAGGCGCCATCATGGCCGGTGCCGCAGAGTGCGACCGCTGAAGCGCAAGGCATTTTCTATCCACGGTCCACTTCCGAGCCTTATCCGGTGAATGCGGATGAAGGCTGGCAGTCGCGGCCATCGGGAAGAAACGCTCTGCAGGGACTACTGGCATTTTCGGCACTGCATCAGCAAGTACGGCAGCGCCGGGCACTGGCTTCGCGGCACAGCGGATTTGAGACGATTGCGCCGGCGGCCGAGTTCGAGCAGGCTGAGCAATTCGTTCTCGATGAAGTGCTGCAACTGGTCGCGGAACGAGCCATCGTTATCACCGGAGCGGACGGGCTGGGAATCGCTCTGGCCGAACACAACGAAATAGTTTTGCGGGCGTCGGCGGGTGCGATTAAGCCGGACGTGGGCGCGCGCATCCAGCGGGATTCAGCTTTCTCGGGAGCATGTTTCCGCACTGCAAAGATTATCCGCTGCGATGACACCGAGATGGACGAGCGCGTCAACCTTGATGCCTGTCGGAAGTTGGGAGCACGGTCCATGGTCGCCGTACCGCTGTGCGGTAGGCGGCGCGTGATTGGCGTTTTGGAAGCATTCTCAGCCGAGCCGTTTGGCTTCAATGACAGCGATGTGAACAGTTTGGAATTGCTGGCAGAGCTGATTCTGGGAGCTGTCAAGCCCGAGGACGAAGACCGCTTCGCGGAATCTGCGCAGGTGGCAGAGGCGCAGTTGGTCGCGCCGCCCGCGATTCCGGCTCCAGCAACTCCGCCGGTTGAACTTCTCCCTGAGAAGATCGCCGCGCCTGAATCGGTGCTGCCAGTTGAGAAAACGCCTGTAGTTGTGGCTCCGGTCGTTGCAGCAACACCTGCTTTGGCGCTGCCAGCGCTGAGCAATGCTCCAGAGTGTATTCCTGAAGATGCACCTGCAGCCATAAAACCTCCATCATCTGTCGGCGAGCACCATCCAGGAATGGTTCTCGTATTGGTCCTGCTGGTGGTCTCGGTCATGGTGGCCGGCGGTGTGTGGTGGAAGCTGAAGACTGCTCAGCTCGGCAATGTACTGATTCGTCCTGAACAGAAAATGGTCACCAAGCCGGTAGCAGCTGCCACGCACGACGCATCAGCTGCTTCGCCTTCGATCGCTCCGCCTGGTCCAATCCTCGATGGCACACGGAATTCAACCAGCAATTTCGGAGAACCGACGAACGTCGGAACGCCAGTTGGAGCCTCCAACGAAAACCTCACGCAGGAAACGCCGAAGCTGACACGCATCACCGGGATTCGCCATTGGTCATCCGCCGATTCGAGCACGGTTGTGCTCGATCTCCAAGATCAGGTGCAGTATGAGGCGCATCGGCTGGCAAATCCTGATCGCATTTACTTTGATTTACATGACACTTCACTGACCACCGAACTTGCAGGAAAGCCAGTCGACGTCGAGGACAGCTTATTGGCGCGGGTTCGGGTGGCGCAGCCGGCATCCGGGTTGACGCGGGTAGTGTTGGAAACTAAAGGTAACTCGACCTACTCCGTGAGCCTCGAGCCTAATCCCTACCGTCTGGTGATGCAGGTCCGAAAGCTGGGAGGGAGCAGCAAAGCACGAGAGAATCTTTTCCCAGCAGTTCAGCCCGAACGACAGAAGCTGGACATCGTCGTCCCTCCGCCCACCAGCGAAGATCTGCAATTGCGCACGCGCGTGCCGAAGATGCGCATCGTGGTTGACGCCGGCCACGGCGGATGGGATTTGGGTACAGTGGGGCGGCGAGGCTTGCTGGAAAAAGATCTAGTGCTCGAGATTGCCCAGCGCTTGGGCAAACTTCTCGAGAGCCGCCTGGGAGCGGAAGTGATTCTCACGCGCAACACCGACAATTACGTACCTCTCGACGAACGCGCTGGTATGGCGAATCAGTCGCAGGCGGATCTGTTTGTCTCGGTGCACGCGAACTATAGCGATTTGCCTTCGGCTCGCGGTGTGGAAACTTACTACACAAATTTCTTCTCGGCGCCCAACGCGAAAGACCTGGAGACGCCGGAAAATGCATCCGGCAAGAAGAACGCTGTGACGGCAACGCTATCGGCTGCTGACCTCCACGAAAAGATCGAGCAGTCGCGGCGGCTTGCCGCCAGCGTGCAGCGCTCACTGTACGGAACTTTGTCAGTGCAAAATCCGGGTCTGCGCGACCGCGGCGTGAAAGAAGCCTCCTACGTGGTGCTGACCGAGACTGCGATGCCGGGAATTCTGGCGGAAGTTTCCTTTGTCAGTAGTCCCACCGACGAGCAGAAGCTGCGCAGCGATGGCTACCGCGAGCAGATCGCGGAAGCGCTATATAAAGGCATCGCGCGCTTTGCAGCGAACTCGCACAGCATGAAGATGGCCGCCCGATAACATTTCTCCCGTCCGTGCCAACCCCTGACCTGATCCGAGCTCTATCCTGGTTCGACTCCTGCTTCCACCCCCACGGTCTGCGGCAAAAAGCTCCGCATGATGTTCCGCGCCCGATGGGGAGCCTCTGCGCGACCTGGGCGCTCCGGCCTGTTTCCTCTTTCGCTTGTCCTTATCTCGACGAATCTTATCTTCACCAACCTTATCTCGGTGAGCCTCATCTCGGTGAACCTCATCTCGGAGAGCCTTGTCTCGACGGACCCCGGGCGGCGCCTTCTCGCTGCTCGCCGCGACGCCAGTGTTTTCGGCCTCTTCAACCCTGTCCGCAAAATCTCGCATAAACCACTGCGGCCCGTTGATCCGGGTCTGATTCACGGTCTTGCGGTCGATGACAACATCGGTAGCCGTCTCCGCCTCGAATTTCGTATGGCGCCCGGTATAAGCGGGAGGTAATTTTGCGATCAAAAACCCATGGTTTCCGTTTGCCGACCACACTCCGCAATCCCTAGCTCGCACTGTGGGCTTGCGCTAGCGCAATTGTGGTGCGGCTTGAAAATCGGCTTGCGGATACTCCATCCACGATCGCGGCGCTCGCATAATTCGCGCATTCATTGACGCAAATCTGAAGCGCAGCCTAACATTGCCGCAAGGAGAGCCTTGTGATTGGTCAAGTTCTCGGTCATTGCCGCGTTGTCGCGAAGATTGGGGAAGGAGGTATGGGAGTTGTCTATCGCGCCTACGACGAGGTGTTGCACCGTGACGTAGCCTTGAAAGTCGTCAAGAAAGATGCCCATCTCGACACATCGTCGAGCGAGCGTCTTTTGCGCGAGGCGCGGGCCTCGTCCTCTCTCTCTCATCCCAACATCTGCACTATCCACGAAGTGGGCGAGAATGAGGGCGAGCTCTTCATCGTGATGGAACTGGTCGAGGGCAAGTCTCTGCGTGCGATGTGCGCAGATGCCGGGCTGCCGCCAGAGTCAGTCCTGCGGTATGGCGTTCAGATTGCCAGCGGGCTCGCGCGCGCTCATGACCGCGGCATCATTCATCGCGATCTGAAGACGGCAAATATCGTCGTCACTGCTGACGGTCTGGTCAAAGTGCTTGATTTCGGTTTGGCCAAACAGGTAGGCAGCGGCATATTCGATGCCACCACCCGATCCTTTGCGTCGATCCAGGACGCGTCCAGCATGAGCGGCACTTTGCCCTATATGGCACCAGAAATCCTCGGAGGCGAGGCGGCCGACTATCGGAGCGATCTGTGGGCGCTGGGAGTGGTGCTTTATGAAGCCGCTTCCGGACGCTTACCATTTGAGGGACGCACG
>DATNKA010000397.1:0-5100 GCA_035603655.1 Candidatus Acidiferrales bacterium
TTACCACTCCCGAGAACACCAACGAGGACTTCTTCACCTCACGCTCGGACTTCACCATTGGGAAGGTTGATAGCCTGTTCGGAACCTACATGTTCGACAATGGAAAAACCGAGGGACCGGATTCCTTCAATGACAACATCATCGGTACTCTGTCCCGCCGTCAAGCCGCCGTTCTCGAGGAAACGCACTCATTCGGTGCCCAAATGACCAACACGGCACGATTAGGTTTCAGCCGTATAGTCTCGCAAGCGGCAAAGAGTTTGCGGGCGATTAACCCTGTGGCAGCGGACCCGTCGCTTGGCTTTTTGCCTGGCCAACCCGTGGGAGTTATAACGAACTCGGAACTTTCGACCTTTCCAGGGGGCTTTGGCGCCGTCGGCGAGTTCGATTTTCATTACAACTCGTATCAGTTCTACGATGATGCGTTCGCGACGTTAGGAACTCATTCCCTAAAGTTTGGTTTTGCTTTTGAGAACATCCGGGACAACGAATTGGGCAAAACCAGCCCGCTAGGCCAGTTCGTGTTCGGATCACTTTCCGATTTCTTGCAGGACCAGCCAACGTCGTTTAACGCGCCAATCGGAAGTGGAATCACACCACGCGCCCTCCGCCAGTCCATTTATGCGGGATACGTTATGGATGACTGGAGAGCGCGGCCCAATTTGACCCTCAATCTGGGGCTGCGTTATGAAGCAGCAACCGTCCCGAGCGAAGCACACGGGAAACTCTCGAATCTGCCATCGTTAACTTCAACAACCCCACACCTCGGAGATCCTTTCTTCTCGAATCCGACGAAGCTCGATTTTGAACCGAGGGTGGGTTTTGCGTGGGATCCACTAGGTAACGGTAAGACATCCGTCCGCGCTGGCTTCGGAATATTCGATAACCTACCTCTCCCATATCTGTTTGGGGCGACGAGCCTGCTGTCGGCTCCATTTTTTGAGTTGGGCGACGACACGAACCTGCCGCAGGGGTCGTTCCCGAAGGGAGCATTTCCGCTATTGACCACGCCGACACTTCGTTATGCGTATATTCAGCCGAATCCTCCGCGCAGCTATGACATGGAGTGGAACTTCAACATTCAGCAAAGCATTGCTCGGGATACGGTGCTGCAGGTGGGCTACACGGGATCGCGCGGCGTTCATCTTCCCTACTTCACGAACAATTTCGACATGGTGCTTCCAACGTTGACGCCGCGGGGCTATGTATGGCCGGTAAATGGAACTCCTCTGAACCCAAACGTAGGCCAGATTTCCGGCACTATGTGGAACTCCGATTCCATTTTCCACGCCCTTGAGGTACAGGCAACTCGCCAACTCAACCACGGTCTGCAAGCCGGAGTGTCATACGCGTGGGGCAAAATTATTGACTCGGGTTCCGAATCGGCGAACAGCAACCCAGGCACCTTCGCGAACAGTTCTCCCACGCTTTGGTTCGATGAAAGAAATGGTCGTGGACTCGCCGACTTCGACATACGTCAAAACCTCTCGGTCAACTACATCTGGGAAGTCCCGGGTCTCAAAGCCAAGCCACGAGCGCTGCAACGGGCATTAAACGGTTGGCAATGGGGTGGGATTCTACACATTGCCTCGGGCGAACCGTTTACACCAATAATCACCGGAGACCCGTTAGGAATGAAGGGCGATCAGTTCGACCGGCCGGATGTGCTGACCGGACCGGGATGCAGCGGCTCTCGTGTGAATCCGGGAAATCCGCTTGACTACATCAAAACGCAGTGTTTTGCTTTTCCCAACCCGAGCACGCGGTTTGGGGACGCGGGGCGCAATATTCTTATCGGCCCAGGCATTCTCAACCTGGACACCTCGCTAGTTCGCAACCTAGGCGGCTCAGAGAAGTTTCATGCGCAATTCCGAGCAGAATTTTTCAACATCTTGAATCACACGAATTTTGCGTCGCCGGTGGTCCCGACGAACAATACCAGCCTGTTTGGAGCCAACGGAGCCCCAATTTCTTCGGCGGGTGTCCTCACCTCCACCACGACGACATCACGCCAGATCCAGTTCGGACTGAAGCTGATCTGGTAGACACGCGCTGGAAAAAGCCAGGGCCGATGCTTGGCTCCTTGAATCAGTCCGCGTCGGATAGTATGAGCGTATCGGAGGGCCGGCTGTTGGGTTGAGACCCGCGCCGGGCGCGATTTTGCAGACAGTTCACGGCAAATTGGCGGGCGCGGTACTGGCCGGCATGCTGATAGCGAGAACTTGTGCGTTCGGGCTGAACCCGGCGCTAGACGTCAGCCAGTACGCACATACGGCTTGGAAGATCCGAGACGGATTTGCCAAAGGCTCCATTATCGCAATCGCGCAGACAGCCGACGGGTACCTCTGGCTGGGGACAGCCTTTGGTTTGTACCGCTTCGATGGCGTTCGAAACGTACTTTGGCAGCCACCGCCAGATCAGCAACTCCCTTCCAACACCATCACAAAACTGGTCGTGGCGCGTGACGGGACCCTTTGGATCGGTGCATGGAGTGGACTCGCAAGCTGGAAGAACGGCAGGCTCACTCAGTACGCGGAGCTCGCTGGATCGGCCATCTTTGCTCTAGTTGAAGATCGCGTGGGCTCAATATGGGTTGGCGCGAACGGGCCTGACGGAAAACTCTGCGAAATTCGGAATGGCAGCGTCCGGTGCGGTCCGGAGATGGGCGGTGTTGACCGCGGCGTCTTCGGATTGCATAAGGACAGCAAAGGAAATCTCTGGGTCGGATTAGAGACAGGGGTGTGGCGCTGGAGACCCGGACCGCCGGAATTCTATGCGGTGCCAGGCCTGCCAAACGGAAGAATGCAGGGCATGGCCGATAGTGAGGATGGCACTGTCTTGGTCGCCGCAACCGGCGCGGTCATGCGCCTGGCCGACGGGAGAGCGAAAGCCGTATACCAGTTCCCCACTGCGCGGCGGGGGTTCCGTGTCCTGAAAATGCTCCGCGATCGCGACGGTGGTCTGTGGGTGGCTCCTGCGGGCCGGGGCATCGTGCATATACACCAAGGACGGACCGATGTGTTTTCAGAATCGGACGGACTTTCCGGCAACGACATTTACGATTTATTTGAGGATCGTGAGGGCAATATTTGGGTCGCCACTATCAATGGGCTCGACCGTTTTCACGAGCTTCCCGTGGTCACGTATTCCAAGAAACAAGGTTTATCGGATATTCCTTGGGGAGGCATGTTAGCGGCGAGGGACGGAAGCGTTTGGTTCGCTACCCTTAATGGGTTGAACCACCTGAGTCACGGCCAGGTAGCGGTGTACCGCCAGCACAGGACGGCGCGCGGGCAAGAGGCCGTCGGCAACGGATTACCGGATGAGGGAGTCGGGTCCTTCTTTCAGGACTCTCGGGGGCGAATCTGGGTCTCCACACCGAGAGGGGTCGGCTACCTGGAGACTAATCGTTTTGTTCCTACGTCGGTTCCTGGTGGATTGGTGGGTTCCATCACCGGGGACGCCTCGGGAAATCTGTGGATCGCTAATCGCGAACTCGGCCTCTTACGATTGTCGCAGGATCATGTGTTCCCACCTATTCCATGGGCTACATTTGGACGCAAGGATCCTGCGGTTGTTCTGGCTACGGCTCCTTTGCAGGGCGGCCTGTGGCTCGGATTTTCGGGGGGTGGCGTCGTATGGTTTCGTGATGGCCAGGTCCGCTCGTCCTACTCGGCAACCGATGGACTAGGCAAGGGGGCTGTCAATCAGCTTCGATTCGACAGTGAAGGGGCACTTTGGATCGCCACTGAGGGTGGGATCACCCGATTGAAAGATGGCCACATCGCCACGTTAACGAGCAAGAGCGGATTGCCTTGCGATGCGGTTCAGTGGACGATCGAAGACGACGCCCAATCGGTCTGGCTCATGATGCCCTGCGGTTTGGTGAGGGTTGCGCGCTCCGAGTTGGACACGCGGGCTAGTGCTCGAGACAAGACCCCTGGCACGATCCGCACTACAGTTTTCGATAATTCGGACGGGCTAAGAACTCTCGCTGTGGTTGGCGATTATACGCCGCGCGTCGCCAAGTCAGGAGATGGGAAACTCTGGTTCATGAGTCCCGACGGCATCAGCGTTGTAGATCCGCACCAGCTTCCCTTCAACGACCTCCTACCACCGGTGCATATCGAAAAAGTCGTCGCCGACCGCAAGGAGTACGGGAAAACTTTGTCGGGCGATGTGCAATCGAGTCCCCGCCTACCCTCGCCGGTGCGCGAGCTGGAGATCGACTACTCGGCCCTCAGTCTGGTTGTGCCGGAGAAAGTATTATTTCGTTACAAGCTTGAAGGCTGGGATCAAGATTGGCAGGACGCTGGCACTCGCCGGCAAGCGTTCTACAGCAACCTTCCTCCGCGCAATTACACCTTCCGCGTGCAGGCGTGCAATAACAGCGGCTTATGGAACGAAGCCGGCACGTCCTTCAATTTCTCCATCGCTCCGGCTTACTATCAAACTTACTGGTTCCGGTTCTCGTGCTTTGCAGCCTTCGTTGCGCTGCTGTGGGCACTCCATCGATGGCGCATTCGCCAGCTCAAGGGTCAGGAAAAGCGTCTGCGGGACGTTGTGGAAACAATTCCGGCAATGACTTTCACTGCCCTGTCTGACGGCTCCAGCACATTTGTAAATAAACGATGGACCGAATACACCGGGCTTTCTGTCGAGCGGAGTTCAGGCGCAGGTTGGCAGCGTGCGATCCATCCTGAAGACCGTGTGCGCCATTCCGAAAAGTGGCACATTTCGGTTGCGACCGGACAGCTTTTCGAAGACGAGGCACGCTTCCGTCACGCCGCTGACGGGGGATATCGATGGTTTCTAGTGCGTGGCGTCCCGCTTCGGAGCCCGCACGGAAAGATTGTTAAATGGTACGGAACCCTCACGGACATTGAAGATCGCAAACGCGCCGAGGAAGCGCTTCAGCGAAGCCAGTTTTATATCAGTGAAGGGCAGCGCGTTGCCCACATGGGAAGTTGGGCCTTCAACGCAGCTGGATTCGAATACTGGTCCTCCGAGTTGTTTCGGATCCATGGTCTTGAACCGAGTGACAAGCCGCCAACAGTAGAAGAATATTTGGCTCTTGTACACCCGGAAGATCGCGCGTTC
>DATNKA010000398.1:0-7176 GCA_035603655.1 Candidatus Acidiferrales bacterium
TTTCCAAGGTGCCCTTCGGCCAGCCAGCACTCTGCTGTTAACGACGAAAATCTCCAATATCAAGCTCCCTGACAGGTACGAGGAAGCAGCGTCATGCGGTGCTGACCGGTTGTCAAGGGATCGACACTGTCGCGACACGTGTAGAGTGCGAGGACACTTGAGTCAAGTGTTCTGCCTCTTCATCACTTCGGACAGGACCAGGCAATACTGACCACAATTCACTGCCATACCATCTTTCGCGTTTCTTCCACCGTTATTGCAGTCACGCATTGATCTTCACTTTGGCGTCTGCATTGCACTTCCGACAGGGTGCTCGGCGAGGACTTCGCCGCCGAAATGTGTGCACAGACCTCGCCGGGACGACTCGCGGCAAGCAAAGTGCAGATGTAGGTTGATGCCCACACGACACGAACGGATTCCGCAGGGCTAGCGAGGTCCGGCGAGTAAGTGAAAGGTCGCTGGAGAACCGCCATGCTAAGGACACCGATCATCGATACACCCTTCGAACAGAAATGGGTGTCGCAAGGTCGGCTGTCCTGGCAGTGGGTAGCCGACCTGAAAGAGAGATGGGAGAGTATGCGAAGCAGTAGAAAGGGCCATCGGTGCATCGTCGATCTTGAAGATGTAATTTCGGTCGACACCCAGGGCGAGGATTTACTGCTCGAGATGGTCGCTGAAGGGGCAATGCTCTTCGCCAGTCGGGCTTAGATGAAACACATATTGGAATCGTTGCACGTACGTCAGAATTCGGCACGGAGAGACGAGTAGTCAACAGCTCGGCCGCTACGCATGCGGCCGACTAGGAGAATTTCTATGTGGATCGTTCGCGTGGCGTTGGATCGTCCGTATACGTTCATTGTTTTAGCTCTGTTGATCATTATTTTGAGTCCAGTCGTGATCTTGCGCACGCCGACTGACATCTTTCCCGATATCAACATCCCCGTCGTTGCTGTCGCCTGGACATATACGGGTCTGAATCCGGAGGAACTGGAAGGCCGGCTGACCAGCGTATACGAACGAAACCTGACGACGACGGTCGACAATATCGAGCACATCGAATCGACCACGGTGAACGGTGAAGCAATCGTCAAGATCTTTCTGCAACCTGGCGCGAGCCTCGATACCGCGAACGCTCAGGTGACAGCAATTTCCCAGGCCGTTTTGCGTCAGCTGCCACCGGGAACCTTGCCGCCGCTAATCATTAATTACAGCGCTTCGAGCGTGCCGATTTTGCAACTCGGGCTTAGCGGCCAGGGCCTCCAGGAGCAGGAGCTATACAATCTGGGCGCCTACTTCATAAGACCGCAATTGGTTACGGTTCCAGGCGCCGTCATTCCGTGGTCGTATGGGGGAAAACAGCCCCAAGTGATGATCGATCTGAATTCGACCCTGCTTCAGTCGAGGGGCGTGTCTCCGCAAGATGTGCTCAACGCCGTGACCGATCAGAATCTTGTGTTGCCGGGGGGCACCGCGAAGATCGACGAGTTCGAGTACGACGTTCGCGTGAACGCCAGTCCGCGGACCGTAGCCGAGCTCAACTATCTTCCGGTCAAGCAAGTCGGAAGCACCACCGTGTATCTACGCGATGTTGCCAATATTCGCGACGGTTTTTCTCCTCAGACCAACATCGTGCGTAAGGACGGGCATCGCGGAGTGTTGGTGAGCATATTGAAGGCAGGCACCGCCTCGACCATCAGCGTCGTGCAGGGGATTCGACAGCTTTTGCCTCGTGTCGCCCAGACACTACCTCCACAGCTGAAGATACTGCCCCTTTCGGATCAGTCAATCTTTGTCAGCGCGGCAGTCAGCGGAGTCATCCGCGAAGCTATCATTGCAGCTTGCCTGACCGCCTTGATGATCCTGCTTTTTCTCGGAAGCTGGCGCAGCACTCTTATCATCGGAGTTTCGATTCCATTGTCGATCCTGACGTCGGTGATTCTGCTGGGCCTCTTGGGACAAACCATCAATATTATGACCCTCGGCGGGCTGGCCCTGGCGGTCGGCATTCTGGTGGATGACGCCACCGTTACCATCGAGAACATTGAGCGTTATTTCGAAGAGGGGCATCCGCAGCGGGAAGCGATTCTTGAAGGCGCCTCTCAAATCGCCGTTCCCGCCTTGGTTTCCACACTCTGTATTTGCATCGTGTTTATGCCGATGTTTTTCCTGTCCGGCGTTTCGAAGTTTCTGTTCATACCGCTGGCGGAAGCAGTTGTGTTCGCCATGCTTGCGTCTTACACCTTTTCCAGGACGCTGGTTCCGACGTTGGCGATGTATCTGCTCAAAGAGAAGGAACAGGGTAATGGCAGGCCTGGGTTGTTCACACGCTTCCAGCGCAGGTTCGAAAAAGGTTTTGAGCGGCTCCGGTCGTCGTACCAGCTTTTTCTGACCACCGTCGTGCACAGGAGAGCGGTTTTTATCCCTGCTTTTCTGGGTGCGTGTCTTTTGGTCTTTCTCCTCGTGCCATGGCTTGGTCAGAATTTCTTTCCAACCAGCGATAACGGGCAGTTCATTCTGCATGTGCGGGTAAAGACCGGGACGCGTATTGAGGAAACCGCCAGGCTGTGCGACCTCGTCGAGACGTCCATCCGTCAGCAAATTCCGGCGCAGGAGATGGACAACATCCTCGATAACATCGGACTGCCCTACAGCACAATCAACTACATGCTCGCTACCTCTGGACTCATTGGAGCCGGAGATGCGGACATCATGGTGTCTCTCAACGAAAAGCATCACCCCACGGCAGACTATGTTCGCGAACTGCGGCGCACTTTGCCTCGGGACTTTCCAGGAGTCATGTTTTATTTCCTTCCCGCGGATATGGTGACCCAGGTCTTGAATTTCGGGTTGCCGGCGCCGATTGATATTCAAATCGAAGGAGATGACATCGACGGCAATCGCCAGGTAGCGGCGAAAATGCTCGCCGAACTTCGACGCGTTCCGGGACTCACCGATTTACGCGTCCAGCAGCCATTCGATTATCCGACCTACAACGTCAATGTCGACCGCACAAAGGCGGCTCAAGCCGGCCTCACCGAGCGCAATGCTGCTACCAGCATCTTGAACTCGCTGAGTGGAAGTTTTCAGATTACCCCGATGTTCTTCCTGAACTGGACGAACGGCGTGAATTACAACATGGCCACCCAGACCCCGCAATACCGGGTTGAGTCCCTGCAGGATCTCGAGAACACTCCCATTACCACACTGCCGCGGGCATCATCAACGGCTGCTTCGTTCACGTCGCGCCCCGGGATTCTGGCGGATGTGGCATCGATCCAACGCGGCACCGAAATGGAGGCCGTAAGCCACTACAACATTCGCCGCATCGTAGAGATTTACGGTGCGGTTCAGGATCGCGATCTGGGGTCGGCCGGGCGTGACGTCAACCGGATCGTCGACGCCAATCGAAAATCGCTGCCCCGAGGAAGCTTCGTCACGATCCGGGGGCAGATCGACACTATGCGGAGTTCTTATATCGACCTCTTAGGCGGCCTGGTGTTCTCAGTTGTGCTGGTTTACCTGCTGATCGTTGTGAACTTTCAGTCATGGCTTGATCCCTTCATCATTATTACCGCGCTGCCGGCCGCGCTGGCTGGTATCGTCCTGTTCCTGTTTGTCACGCACACCACACTCAGCGTTCCTGCGTTGATGGGCGCGATCATGTGTATGGGCGTTGCTACGTCGAACAGCATTCTTGTGATCACTTTCGCCGGGGAACGGCTGCTGCACCACGGCGATCCGATCCAGGCGGCCATTGAGGCGGGATTCACGCGCTTTCGGCCAGTCCTGATGACTGCTCTGGCCATGATTATCGGCATGATTCCCATGGCTCTTGGCCTTGGGGATGGAGGCGAACAGAATGCGCCGCTGGGGCGTGCCGTGATTGGCGGCCTGCTAGTTGCCACGGTGGCCACGCTGGTCTTTGTTCCTTCAGTCTTCAGTGTTTTGCACAGAAAGCGTTCGGAGGCCGCTCCGGCACTGCCGACGGATATGGAAGGACAACCAAGCCATGCTTAAGCAAGGGGAAACGCCAATGAAATCCGACGAGACGAATGCAACGCAGGTAGAAAAGCCAGAAATCGTGGAAACGAATCCTGCAGAACTTCCAGAACAGAAACCCGTGCGAACAGGATTACCACGGGGTGTCCTCCCGCTGTTTGCCGCGGCGGCGGTCGTGCTCGCGATTGTGATCGTCTTGGGTATTCATTCTCGAGTCGCGGCTGAGACTCGGCTGCAGCAAACTACTTTGCAAGCTGCAGTTCCAAGCGTGAACGTGGAACATCCGCAACTTGGAGATCGCGCCCAGGAACTAGTGTTGCCGGGCAATACACAGGCGTTCATCGATTCGCCTATCTACGCCCGGACCAACGGCTATCTCAGGCGGTGGTACGTCGACATTGGGGCTCGCGTCAGCAAAGGTCAATTGCTGGCAGAAATCGAAACCCCGGAACTCGATCAGCAACTGCAGCAAGCGCGGGCCGATCTGGGCACCGCGGAAGCCAATTTCAACCTGTCGCAAATCACAGCGGCGCGGGACGAGAATTTGGTGAAGACGGGTTCGGTTTCTGCTCAAGAGCGGGACAACTCGGTGAACGGGAACGCTGCCAATCAGGCGACGGTTCGGTCGAACCAGGCCAATGTCGCGCGACTCGAACAACTGCAGTCCTACGAGAAGGTCTACGCGCCATTCGATGGAATCATCACGGCCCGTGAGACGGACATAGGGGCGCTCATCGACGCCGGAGCCAACGCGCCCAGAGAGCTATTCCACATCACTTCCATCACCACGCTGCGAGTCTACGTGCCAGTCCCGGAAGTCTACTCGCTCGCCGCGCGCTCCGGCGGGACGGCGGATTTGACCCTCGATGAATATCCCGGAGAGACGTTCCACGGCAGTCTGGTACGAAACTCTAATTCGATCGATCTAGCCACGCGAACCTTGCTGGTCGAAGTGGATGTGGACAACGCTCGTGGCCGTCTGATGCCAGGGGCGTATGTTCAGGTGCATCTCAAATTGCCGGAGGGCACACGTTCGCTGGTGGTTCCTGCGAATGCACTGCTTTTCCGCAGAGAAGGTTTGCAGGTGGGCGTGGTGCGCGATGGAAAAGCAGAGTTGGTCCGGGTGACGCCCGGCCATGACTATGGCGTCAGCATGGAGATACTTTCCGGCTTGCAACCAACCGACGATGTAATTCTCAGTCCTTCGGACTCGCTGACGAGTGGCACACCCGTCCATATCAGCGGCTCGAAGATGGGAGGAGCTGGCGAATGAAGCGCTTCATACTCATTCTCGGCGCATTCTCGATGATGCTGCTCGCGGGCTGCACCGTAGGCCCGCGCTACACTCGGCCCACCGCGCCAACAGCCCCGACCGACACGTTCAAAGAAGCGAACGGCTGGAAGCCGGCGCAACCGAGCGATCAGCTCCTTCGCGGAAACTGGTGGGAAATGTTCGGTGATCCCCAGTTGAACGCACTGGAGAGTGAAGTCACAGTATCGAACCAGGACTTGAAAGTGGCTAACGCACGATTCGTGGAAGCGCGGGCGATGGTTCACTTCAATCGCGCCGCGCAGTTTCCGACTATTTCCACATCGCCTGGCATCGAACAAGTCCGTTATTCCGCCAACACACCCTTGCTCCCGGGTAATAGTTTCACGGGTCTTGTGCTGCCTTTCGATCTATCTTACGAGCTTGATGTTTGGGGGCGCGTGCGCCGAACTGTGTCCGCGTCGCGAGAAGAAGCCCAAGCCACCGCGGGAGATCTCGCAACTGTAAACCTGAGTCTGCATGCTGAACTGGCGTACGACTATTTCGAGTTGCGAAGTGCAGACGCTCAGAAACAGCTCCTCGACGACACCGTGAAAACCTACCAGGTCGCTCTGCAGCTCACCGTGGATCGCTTTGAGGGAGGTGCCGCTCCGAAGTCAGACGTTGCACAGGCAAGAACGCAACTCCAAACCACCATGGTGCAGGATACGGATATTGCCGTGCAGAGAGCGGAGTTCGAACATGCAATCGCCGTTTTGATCGGCAAGCCACCGGCCGCATTCAGCCTGCCTGCATCGCCGCTCAATTTGGTGCCTCCGGATATCTTACCCGGGTTGCCTTCACAACTTCTGGAGCGGCGACCGGACATCGCCGCTGCTGAGCGTCGAGTTGCCGGAGCCAACGACCAGATCGGAATTGCTCGCGCCGCATATTATCCAACTGTCATATTGAGCGCGTCTGCTGGATTCGAAGGCGATTCCATCACCAACTGGTTTACCTGGCCAAGCCGGTTTTGGGCGGTGGGACCGTCGGCGTTAGAAACTCTGTTCGATGCCGGCCGCCGCCGTGCGACTTCAAACGCCGCTCTCGCCAACTATGACGCCACCGTCGCCAATTATCGCGAGAACACACTCACGGCTTTTCAGCAGGTGGAGGACAATCTGGCTGCCCTGCGGATCCTCAGTCATGAAGCGCAGCAACAAAAGGAAGCGACGGCCTCTGCGGAAGAATCACTGCAGATCTTCACAAATCGTTACATCGGAGGAAGGGATCCTTATCTCCAAGTGCTCACGGCACAAACGATCGCCCTTCAAAATGAACGAAATGATGTCGACATCCTGAGGCGCCGCATGGACGCCAGCGTATTGCTGATCAAGGCCCTGGGAGGGGGATGGACTGTATCCGAAGTGCCGAAAACGGCGGAGCTGCGCTAATCCCCGCAGTTATCTGTTGGAGACACACGAAGGAGCACGATATGGATCTGAAACTCACTGAGAAGACTGCGCTGGTAATGGGATCGACGGCAGCGCGGTGCAGCACGCTTACGAAGTATTCTTCCCGCTACAAAAACCCGCGTTTGGACTGGGGGCCTACTGATTGCCGGTGTCATCGCTGCGGTCATCGGGGCTCGTAGCCGTGGTCGCAGTGATGTATCGGTTAGCTGTCGTCATCGGCCCCGCGGGATGAACGGAGCAACTCGTATCTGCGGGGATGCCGGTGGGTCAAGCAATCCCGAGCTGAGCAAGAAGTGTTGTAAGAAATTGAAAAAGGAGAAACTATGAAACTGCAGGAGACAGGAAGATACCAATCACTATCATTCTTCATCGCCTTGGTTATTACCCTGACGATGCAGCCCATCAAAGCACAGGCGCAGATCATTGGGAGCCTTGAGGCCGACATCCCATTTC
>DATNKA010000399.1:0-3941 GCA_035603655.1 Candidatus Acidiferrales bacterium
AATGGGCCTGCGCGCCGACCGAGCTCGCGCCAGCATTCGCTTCAGTCTGGGAAAACAAAATAGCGAGGAAGATATCGACTTCGCCCTGGCGCTCGTACCGGAGGCAGTCGCGCGGCTGCGGGAATTGTCGCCAGCCTACAGGAAAATGGTGGTTCGTTAGAAGCATGCCAAGTCCTCAAACAATTGCTGTAGCGATGTCGGGCGGTGTGGATTCTTCCACCGTCGCGGCCATGCTGCGCGCCGATGGACATAACGTGATCGGCTTGACCATGCAGCTGTGGAACCAGCGACGTCTGGCCGAGCACGAGGGCATGCCGGAAGCGGTGACGGGCCGCTGTTGCTCCCTTGACGACGTTTACGATGCCCGGCGCGTGGCCGAGCACATCGGCATTCCGTACTACGTGGTAAATCATGAAGAACGGTTTGAGCGCGATGTGGTGCGACCGTTCGTTGCCGAGTATCTATCGGGGAGGACGCCAATCCCTTGCAGCCTCTGCAATAATCACTTGAAGTTTGATCAGCTACTCGTCGTGGCTCAGCAGATTGGCGCGGAGTGCGTGGCCACGGGCCACTACGCTCGGGTGGAGTATGACGACGTTCGCGGACGCTGGCTGCTCAAACGTCCCGCCGATCGCAGCAAGGATCAAACCTATTTCCTCTTCGGCCTTACTCAGGAGCAGCTCAGCCGCACGCTTTTCCCGCTGGGTGAAATGACCAAGCTCGAGGTGCGTGAGCGTGCCCGAACGCACGGTCTGGCGCTAGCGGAGAAGCCCGACTCGCAAGAAATTTGTTTTGTTCCCGGCGGCGACTACAAGCGTTTCATCGATGCTTATCTGTCGGAGCGCGGCGAGTCCCTCCCCGATACTGCGGGTGAGTTGGTTACCACGAGTGGAGAGGTGATCGGTGAGCACGGCGGCGTTCACAACTTCACCGTGGGACAGCGCAAGGGCCTTGGGGTTGCGACCGGATCGCCGCTCTATGTGATTCAGATAAATGGCGCCGACAAGCAAGTCGTGGTCGGCCGCGACGAGCATCTTTATTCGCGCGAACTGCGCGCCCGGCGTCTGAATCTTATCGCCGTGGATCAACTTCGCGAGCCTATGCGAGTATCCGTGAAAATTCGTCATCGCCACGAAGGCGCTGCAGCCATGCTAGAAAAGCTTGCCGACGACGAAATTCTGGTGACCTTCGACCAACCTCAGCGTGCCATTACTCCGGGGCAGGCCGCAGTGTTCTATGATGGCGACATCGTTGTGGGCGGCGCCTGGATCGCGTAAGCGATCGCGTAAAAACTCTCCCGAGAGTGATAGAAATTCTGTGAGGCGCAGATAGTCACCCGTCTCTCAAGTTCTGTCAGAAGCGCGGACGCTGCGCCATTCGCCATGACCACATAAGGAACGATGTCGATGTAAGGTCGATCGCGGGTTCGGTGGTGCTGAACGACTGCACGTTGTCTTGATACACCGCTACTTGCGACGCATCAAACGGACCGTCGTTTCCATTAAATTTCTTGAACACGTCTGCTCCGTTCGCGGGACACAGGATCATACCGCCCACCACCCCTGAAGTCGCACCGCCTCCTGGACCCTCGGAAGCCGCTCCCCAGAGCACCGGCGTGCCTCCGGAAGTTCCATCCAGCGCTCCGGCCAGGTTCGCCACCTGGTGCTGGATACAATTTGGAAACGTGCTTCCGTCGCCCACGATAAACGACGAGCCCCAAGCATTCGCGCCCAAGATGTTGGCCAGCCATCTCTGCGAGTAGGTATCGTAGCTTCTGGACCCAGTTAAGTTAATAGGCTTCACTTGCCATCACCGCTAGACCGGCTCCGTGTGAAGTAGTATCGCCGGAGCTCCATTGATTCCCGAAGCCCCAGGGATCCGTGCCTGCTTGTGAAATCGCGTCACCAACTTGGCGCAAGAACTGTTTGCGGATACTCGATTTCGAAACCGCCAAGCCGTCTGGATTTCCGGCCATTTCCAGCGCTCGATACAGTTCGAAATGAGCGAGGCCGCTGACGTCGTACAGGTTGAGCGTGTCTGCGAATCCTGGGTCGTAGATGTTATTGATGTAGTTCTTGGCAAACCTCGCCGCCTGCCGCAGGTAGTACATGGGATCGGTGTGGGGCAGGCCGTCCGGCAGGTCTTTGGCTCCCTGGGCTGATTCGAGTGCGAAGTATAATTCCGTTGCGCCCAGCTCCATGTCGTCTTCCCACACGCTTTCCGGATAGCCGTCGAATGGAGAAATGGTCAGCAGGCAAGTGCTGCATGAGCCCGAACCGACTGTTGGCGCAGGGTCCGGATAGGAAACATCGGCAAGAGCAAGTATAGCCTCTGCATTCTTGAGGCACTTATTAGCCAGGGCAGGTTCTGTTCCGCGATTAAGTTGGTAGCAGAGCGCAAAGTCCGCCGCTAAACGGCCTGCTAAATTTGGGCTGATTGGTGAGCCGGCGGGGCCTGCCAGGTAAACCGGGCGATGGCAGATGAAGAACGTCGTATAGGGATCACAGGCTTGCGGATCTCCGGCTTGTTCGAAATTATCGGCGGCCTGAGGCAGGGTCCAGATGTCATACTCTGTGATCAGGCAGTAGGGCGTGACATAGGTTCCGCCACAGTTGCCCGTGGCCGAACTGGGATCGCCTTCCCCGTAATAATCCCAGTCCTGAGTATTGTCCACCTGGTAGTAGAGGGTATGCGTTTTGTCGTTCCACATCTTCATCAGCCAGTCGATCCCAAACCTGGCTTCATCGGTGAAGTTGGACGACGCCGGGGCTCCGGGACCGCTGGCACCTGCATAAGAGATAGAGCCGGGCGGCGCGTCGGGATTCATGCGAGCGTCAGCGCCCATCTGGTGTGGAAAGTCGCGAATCCCTATCTGCATCAGCGCCTCTGTATAGCTGGTCGTTTCAACGTATTTGACGTAGTCACCCGCGTCCCACCATCCTCCAGACACATTGATATGCGGCAGCTTTGCGGACACAATGGCCGGAGTGGGCGGTTTGTGATCGATAAAGTCGTTGCTGTCGAGCAACGGTGTCTGGTAAACATGCGCATTCTTATCCTTGATATGACCGGGCGCCGTACGCAGCCCGTTAGGGATAAAATTCGGTCCGTCTCGTTCGGTTTCGTAGAAAAATAATGTGTTCAGGAGTAAGCCTGAATACAGCGCCTCCGGGCAATCCACCGCGAACCGCGGAGAAATCGCCGCCACCGGCCCGGACACAGAAATCGTGTACAGATCGCCCGCCGGAGCGTTGAAGTCGAGAGCATAGACGTTATACGCGAGTTTTCGACTGTGGCTCCAGATGCCGAGCAAAGGGCCGACGTGACCGGAGAAAGCTGTGGCGCCCTTTGAGTCGACCACCTTGAATTTCGCTCCGCCCCCCTCCGCCGAGGACATCAGGTAGGCACGAAAAGGTGTTTCGCCCGCTTCGTAGCCAACCTGACTGACGCGGACGTAGGCAGACTGCGCCTGCGCGGTGCGACTCCAGGCAAACATTGCGAGTAGGGTGCCGGTGACGGAAACAAGTCGAACCGAGGTGGAAAGGCTGGCCAGCCAGGACAACATAGCTTCCTCCGCAAAAAATCCGCTGTATTAAATGCATTTAATACAAGGAATAAATACTGCTACTTTGGCTCTTGGGTGTCAAGGCAAAGGTGTAAGATCGCGTTGGGTCCAGTGTCGCGTTGCCTCAGTGCGACGGCCACATCCAGCGCGAGACGGATCGGGGGCGAGCGGACGTCATTTCATTAGTCGGTTTGCCAACAAACCGTCTCGCTCCAGAGTTCCTTATCCGGAGTTGCTCAGTTCGGTTACCTAAGTCACTTTGGTTCCGGGCCTCGGTTAAGATAAACTGGCCAACCATCAATAGTCTGATGACTATTCTCGAGAAGATGCCAACCGTCGTGACCGTGGCTGTTCTGGTCGGCATTTTCGCCGGCCT
>DATNKA010000400.1:0-3290 GCA_035603655.1 Candidatus Acidiferrales bacterium
AGGGCTTCCATGAGCGCGACGTATTCGGCGACGTTGTTATCCTGGTGGCCGATCCATTTGGCGATGCGAATGGGGCCGCTCGCGCAGCCGTCGATGACTACTCCAATGCCGGACGGCCCCGGGTTTCCCTGGGAACCGCCGTCCACATAGGCTACGAGTTCTGCCATCACCGCTGATCCACTGTCAGCAAGATGCGCCGAGAAGGCGGTGACGTCAAGACGAATCTTTGGTTCGCTCTGTGCAATTTTCTAGCTGTCCGGGAGTTGTGCAAGTTTCTGTGAAAAATCGGGCCAAATTGAAAACGTACATTAATAAACGACGAGGATGGAAGGAGTTGCACCTTCCGATATTCACAGGGTCGCGCTCCGCGACTGCACCAATTGTTTGCGTTGACATTTATGAATGGTCTGTTAAGGTTGCTTTCGTCGACGGTCGAAAGGGACAGCGAAATAAAACTTGCTGACCCGAACTAGACTGGGTGATCAGCCCGGCAAGGCAACTTGCAGGGCAGCCAGACCTGAAAAAACCGACGGCTCTGCGAGGGGCAGTTGGGGTTTGGGACTGCGAAAGCAGTGATCGCATCAAGGGGCTGTGACGGTACATGCGTCCACGCGGTTGACTCCCTCGCAGGAGTTGGCAGCTAGAGCATAACCAATGTCACGGCCCTTTCAATTTTTTCCCGCCTTCTTTCATTTCTCTTCAAGCACAAATCTCAAGCGGCTGCTTCCCCGACAATCGATTCGTCCACGTAGCACCAGATCCAATCTTCTCCGGGCTCAATCGAGCGCATCACCGGATGATGCTCATGACGAAAATGTTTGGTGGCGTGCTTGTTCTTGGAGGAATCACAGCATCCCACGTGGCCGCATGACATGCACATCCGAAGATGAACCCAGGTGTCGCCGGTCTTGACGCAGTCTTCGCAGACATGCGTCTCTGTAGTTTTGATTTTGATTTGGTCGAGGTGCTTGCATTTGTCTGACATTGTTTTCTCCAACAACTTAGGCTTCAGAGTCGTTCGAGTTCCTTGCGATCCCAATGCGCGAGTGAAGCTCCCGCGTCGTAGGTACTCTGCAGAAAACTGAGCAGCGCTTCCCGAGGAGAAGCGGCTTGGCGCACGTCGTCGTACATCAGCAAAAACTCCTTCATCTGTGGATGGTAGAAGGCTGCCGCAGGTTGCACTTTTTGCTCGGCGAAGCCCGGCGGCTCGGGCGCTGCATAAACATAAAATGCTGCGCCCTGAACGTCGCCTCCGCCCGGCCAGAATCCCGCACTGATTACTTCATGGGAATAGGCTTCGCGCGTAACCGGATCGGCGGCGGGTCTTTCGGGGGCGCGGCGACCGGAGAAGCGCGTCACGCACAGGTCGAAGCTTCCCCAGAAGAAATGCACTGGACTATCTTTGCCGATGAAACGCGAGCGAAATTCCTTGAAGACGGTGTCGGACAGAATCAAGATTTGCCATAGCCGGTGCGCGTATTCGGGATCGTAGGACGAGTGTTGTTGATCCCTCTCGAAGCGCACAGGATTCGGCACCTCGCAGGGCATCGTCCAAATTTTCACCTCGATGCCCAGCGAGCGCAACGCGGACATGAAGTTAGCGTAGAAATCGGCGACGGTTTGCGGCTGCAGCGGTAGAGTCTTCGAAGAACCCCAACTGGTCTCAATGGTCAGTTTATGGTCGATGAAATCGAACTCGACTTCGAAGATACCGTCGCGATAAGGAATCGCTGAGGTTGTAAGTCCGCGTGCGCTTACGTAAAACGGAACTTCCCACCAGTGATTGATGAGAGGAGTTAGCACGAGTCGCACCTTGCCAACGATCTGGGTCCACATGTGGAGAGTGGCGTACGTCTTCTGCCAGGCGGCAAGCGGCAACTCGGGCCACGCGGCTTGCTTTGAACTGTCAGCTGCGGATTTCATGGAAAACCTCAATCCTGGGACGATGACGCGCTCTGGTTCGCGCCGATCATTCGGTTTCGCGGTTTCGTGAAACCGGTTTCGTGAAACGCGGTCAGACAGAAAAACCATCCCTGAACTCTGGAACGGAAGGCTCCAGAAGTGAGCGGCTATTTTCTTGGTGGCAGGTATTTTTTCTGGACCGAGGCCACGATCACATAATTAGGATCCACCATCTCATTCAGATGAATCTTTCCTACCTGGGAGAGCAGCTCATAAGCATCGAGCTCTGACAAGCCGTAGTCTTTGTGGATCCAGTGGACGAGTTCGGTGAAAGCTATGCGCAGCGCGTCGTCGAGCGGGCGGTAGGCGCCGACGGTCATGATGGCGTCATCGTTCTCGAACTGCGGCCAGGCGATGGTACGGCCTTTGATTACGCTCAACTGCACGCGCGCTTTCAGTGGAACTTCGATGGCGCTGCCGGCGATTTCTCCGTCGCCCATGGCAGCGTGGCCGTCGCCGATATAGAACAGGCCGCCTTTCACGTTTACCGGAAAATAAACTGTGTTGCCGACGCTGGCCTCGGGGGAATCCATGTTGCCGCCGAATTCCGCGGGGACCACCGAACTGCGCGCCTCACCCTCCGCGGGCGCAACTCCGATGCAACCGAAGAACGGATGCAAGGGGATCTTCACCGAGAAATCGTTATCGTGGGCCGTGAACGTGGCCGTGTTCGCGGCGTGATCGATGTGATAGAACCAGATGCGCTCCGGCACAGGGGTATGCAGCATGGGCGTGTAGTTGGTCTCGTTGAGCGCACCAAATCCGGGAGAGAACGCGCCCACGCCGCTGTCGCCATCGACCTGGAGATCGAGAATCTTGACGGCAAGGGTATCTCCGGGTTCGGCACCTTCGACGAAAAATGGTCCGGCAAGCGGGTTATCGCCTTTCACCAGGCTGAGGGTGTCGCCGGGCTTTTTGAGCACGTTGCCAAAGCAATCGAGCGTGTTGGTATCGAGAATGTCGCCCGATTTCAAACGCGCAACCGGCTCGGCGGTCGCGAATAAATACTTTACGTTCGCGCTGGTGGTGGTGTAGTGAACGGTATTTTGGGCGCAGATCGTGCCCGCCAGAAATATGACAGCACCGAGACGAGCGATCACAGGAACCTCCGCGACAGTGTTCGATTGTCGATCAGCGATTGTATCCGGTAAGCCTTGATTGCGGAGGGGTGATGAAGGAAAAAAGCGAGGGCCGCCCTCACCTCTCGGCTCTACTCTTCGGAGTTCGGCTACCGCACGAAAGGCGCGTACATTCTCCGGCCCGCTGAAATTTATTGCTGCTGCGGAACATGGCTTGCAGAAACGGCCACGCGCTGCTCGAGGAACCGA
>DATNKA010000401.1:0-17078 GCA_035603655.1 Candidatus Acidiferrales bacterium
GGCATCATTTTCTGCGAATCATTATGAAGCGAAGTAGTCCTTTATGCACAGAATCGCTCCACCCTACTTCTCGCTTTTGGCGCTGGGTTCAGCGCCCGCGACGGCATTCGTCGCCAGCCGCGCTGTGCGCAGGAGATAGAGCATGTAGCTAATCACCACCAGATTGCCTACGAATACCACCGAGCGCAGAAGGGTGACGCCGCGTATCAGTTCGCGGATCTCCAGCGGAATAAGCAAGGTTCCGGATCCGAACGCGACCCACTCTGCCCATGTCCGCTGTTTCCAGAGACCATAGGCCTCGGCAAAACGCAGCGTCGAATAGACCAACGCGAGCCACACCGCCGCCCACAATCGCGCGTCCGTAATATCATCCGCAAAGTTCAGAAAGAGCTGTGCCGCATGCCGGTCCGTGCTGATGTGAAACAACGCCAGAAGACTCTCGGCGATCACCCAGGCGTCCTTGTGCACCAACAGTATCGCGCTTATGCCGATCAGCAAAACAAAGATGCCTTTCGCAAATTCTATGGAAGCTACTAACCGCAAGAGGCGCCGCTGCGCGGGACGGAGGGCGGATTTCGTTACAGGCGAAGACATGCCGCGGCGCTAGGAAGGTTCAGCATATCACGCTCCCCGCAGCGAGGGTGTTCCTAGTTCCCTTGCGCAAAGCTACAATTCATCATTTTCAGCGTTTGCCCGTGCGCACGGCTGCACGCAGCTCGTTTACAATTTCGCGCGAGGCTTTGACTGCCGCCGCGTGTTGGTTCACCTTGAAGGAGATGGCGCCCACACGCGCGTGTCCTCCCCCGCCATAGCGTTCACAAATCTTCGCCAAATTAACCACCGGCTCTTGCGGAGCCCACGGATTCGACCCCACCGATACCTTCACGCGAAAGCTGCTCTTGCTGAGCCCCACGCTATAAATGGACTCCGGATGCAAATAGTAAGGAACGAATTTGTTGTAGCCCTCGAGTTCCTGGTCCGTGATGTCGAAAAAAATCGTGCCATCGGTGCATTCGGCCCGTTGTCTTAGGATCTCGATGGAAATTTCGTGGCGTCTGAGCAGGGGCGGCAACAGCGGGGCGATAAACGGTTCTTCCAGAATGGCAGCCAGAGGCTTGCTCGCCAGCAGAGGAATAAGGTTCGGCACAAATCCCTGATCCGGCGCGGATTCGATAACCATGGTTAACTTCATCGCGGGGGCCTGCATCTCCACCGCAGTCCGGGCGTCGGAATAGAGCGCGCCGTCGATGACGTCGGTCCAGTGGACCAGATCGGCCAGCGGAGCGGGATCGAAGCCAAAGCGCTGCTCCGCGATCATCGCAATAAAACTCGTGCATGATTTGAAGGCGGGATCGTAGAACTTCCGGTTGCTCTGGTCGCGCTCAAAATCCGCGGCGTCGGCCGCCGAGAGAAACGCGCTCTCATGATGGTCGAACCACCATGTAATTTTCGGCGAGCTCGAATACTTGAAATCGACGATGGCATTCTCCTCACCGTCGAAATGCGATTCGTCGAACAGGGCTCCAGCGCGATGAAGCAGACCGGAAAATTGAAAGTCCACATCGCTGCGGATGCGCTCGCGGTAGAAGCGGGAGAAGAGCGCCGCCGACGACGCTCCGTCGAAACACTTGTCGTGGTAGAAAACTTTGACTTTCAATCCATTCCCCGGTTGCCAAGAATTTCCGCCGCCCGCAATCGCCCAGTCGAGGCACAATTCGGCTGCGCGGTAAAAGCTAATAGGAATGACAGCTTAGAGGAGGAAAGTCAAGGGCCACAGAACACGAGACAGCCTTTTTACACCCCTTGCGCCAGCACAACCGGAGTCACCATGGTGCATGCACACGGTGGAATTTTGGAACCGCCGGGTTCTATCCAGCCTGCTTTTCCGCCAAATCGCCGATCAACGGCAGCTTATACATCTGGCCTTGGTTAGCCTTCAGCAGCAGGATAATCCAGACAATCAATGCTCCCAACGCGACCAGCATGTGCAAAGGCGCGGTTACAAGAATCAGGAATGGTACGACGGCGAGAAAGGTCAGGGCGATCTGAATAATGACCACCGCCACAAACAGAAAAATACTTTGGAAGGAGTGGAAGCGGATAAACCGGCTCTTGTTATAAGGCTCCGTCACCAGAAAAATAATCGCAGGAATAAAAGTCACGTAGGCCAGCATGCCGGCCACATTGTCCGTGAGTCCCGAAGCTGCACTAGCGGGTAAAACTGCGGCTCGACCGCTGCAGGCCGCGCACACTGTCGCACCGTCTGCAACCTGCGCGCCACACATATTACAGAACGCCATTGGAGTCTCCCCCGTTTTTAGTTGAAGTCGCGCGAACCCGGCCGAGCGACGTTGCGGCAAAATACCAGAAAGCGGCCCGAGAAGCAATCAATAACTTGCCGCGTCCCAACCTCAACTCACGGGGATTTTCTGCTGCGCAAAGTCGCCCACCAATGGCAGTTTAAACATCTCGCCCTGCAGCGCCTTCACGATTAGCACCACCCAAATGACGAAGAACCCGAGACTCACCACCATATACGCGAGCCAGGAAATCAAGTGACCCAGGACGGGAACAAAGAAAAGCAGGAAGCCCGCCACCCTGAGCCCCGCCCCCATCACCAAGGCGGCCAACCACAATCCAATGCACTGAAAAGAATGAAAACGCACAAAGCGGTTGCGGTTGTAGGGCTCGATAAGCAGAAAGAGAATCGCGGGAATAATCGTGCAGTAGGCCAACGCGCCAGCAACCGTCTGCGGGAGGGCGCCAACCTTGCCCTGCACCCGCTCCTCGGGAAGCATGTCACGGCCACAGCCGGGACAGAACGCCGCTGCATCTGGCATCGCCGCCGCGCATTCGGGGCAGGAAATGGACATGAAGTTAGAGTATCGCGTCGTCGCGCACGTTACCAGACTGCAATGTGCAAATCAAACCCCGGGCCTTCTCCGGCTTGCCTGAGGCTTCCGTTTCCGTCCACACGGCCGCGCCTGCGCAGCGCAAAGTCCTATATAATTCTTCGACTAACCCCATGGACTTCGATCAGCTCATTACATTTCTGGAAGTTGCCCGGCAACGCAGTTTTTCTCGTGCGGGGGAGAAAGTCTTCCGCTCGCAATCCGCGGTCAGCGCGCAGATCCGCCAACTGGAACAAGAATACGGCGATCGGCTGCTGGACCGCTCGGGCAAAACCGTCAAGCTGACACCAGCGGGTCAAATCTTCTACGAGTACGCGTTGCGCCTGAAAAGCCTGCGGGACGAGTCACTGGTTGCGGTCGCCGACCACGGGCAAACCCCCCGGGGCACGCTCATGGTCGGCGCCAACGAAGCCACTTGCCTTTACGTTCTGCCCGAAGTTTTTGGCGAGTACTGCCGTCACTATCCCGACGTGCAGATCAGCATCTATCGCAACTTCACCTACAAGATTGTAGAGAAGTTGGAGAATGGCTCCCTCGATGTAGGCGTTCTCAGCTTACCCGTTCAATCGCCCAGCCTGAAGGTTCAGCCGATCTTCCGCGATCGACTGATGCTGATGGTGAGTCCGAAAAACCCGCTGGCGAAAATGAAGTCAGCACACATCAGTGAAGTGGTGAAGCACCCTCTACTTTTGCCCAAGACGGGTCACACGCGCAGGCTGCTGGATAAGCTCTTTCGTGAATACAACTCGGAACTCAAAGTCAGAATGGAGTTACCTAGCATCGGCATGATCAAGAGCTTTGTGGCGGCTGACCTCGGCATCTCACTAATCAGCGCGTCCTTTGCGCGCGACGAAGTCGCGGCCGGACGGGTGAAGTTGATCGAACTGGAAGGCGCGGAACTGTGGCGCGAGTTGGGGCTGGCTTACCGGCGCGACCGCACGCTCTCCGTCGCCGCCAAGGCTTTCATTACCGTATCGCGCCAGCTCGCCACTCATCCTAAGAAGACAGACGTTCCGGCGCACCCCTAGCGACTACGCGGCCTTCGCGCTTCGTGCTTTTACACTCTGCACTACGGTCGCGGGCAGCTGCAGCACTCGAACGGTCGAGTTACTCTTAGTTTTGACGTGAACCGCGATGCCCTCATCTTCCGGGAACGGATCGGAAACCACTTCATACTCTTCGCCATAAAGACGAATATGCTCGGAAGCTCCATAACCAAGCTGTTTGACGTGCGCGCACGCTTCAGAAAGAGAGGGAGGTTCAAAATTGCGAGGAGCCATAATAACGTTATTGTAGTCTCGGGATGAAGTCCACGCCAGATGGCTCAGGAGACCCGAGGAAACCCGAAGGTTAACAAGCCCGGGATCGCGGTTTGCCGTACCGCTCCCGCGAGGAATAAACTCGGGCTTCCCTGGTCTGCGAAAGGATGTCACAGTGGTGCAAAACGATAAAGCCGGCTATAACCGCTTGCTCCTGCTCGTAGCAGGACTGGGCGGACTGCTCTACGGAGTGGATGTCGGCATCATTGCGGGTGCGCTGCCCTATCTCGAGGCTACCTCCGGTTTGAATGCAGGACAGCTTTCAACCGTGGTTGCGGCGGTGCTTCTTGGAAGCGTCATCTCAACTCTGTTTGCAGGCGCGCTCGCGGATTGGATGGGGCGCAAGCTTCTGATGACGCTCAGCGGGGTGCTGTTTGTCGTGAGCATCCCGGTGATTGCACTCTCGCACGGTTATGAGCCGTTGATTCTTGGCCGCCTTTTGCAAGGCATCAGTGCCGGCTTGATTGGTGTGGTCGTCCCCCTGTATCTGGCAGAGTGTCTGGCCGCATCGAATCGCGGCAAAGGTACGGGCATCTTTCAATGGCTCCTGACGCTCGGGATCACGACGGCTGCCCTGGTTGGGATGTACTTCAGTATTCGTGTCGCTGAGGTGGCCCGACTCAGCGACGCCGCCAAACTCATAGCTTTTAAAGACACGGCCTGGCGCAGCATCTTCTGGGTTTCGTTGCCCCCCGGTATCCTGTTCGTGATCGGCAGTTTCATGGTGGCGGAATCTCCGCGCTGGCTGTTTCGGCGCGGAAGGCCTGATGCAGCCTACGCCGCTCTGCTTCGCTCCCGCAGCAGCGAGCAGGCCGACATCGAACTTGCGGAAATGAAACAGGCCGCCGCCGCCGAGAAATCCCAGACCTCAGCGGGAACCAAGGTTAAAGAATCGCTGTTGCGCCGAAAATATGTGATCCCGTTTGTCCTTGCGTGTGTCATTCTCGCGTGCAATCAGGCCACCGGCATCAACTCCATCATCGGCTATAACACCAACATTCTTTTGCAGAGCGGGCTTTCCGATGTTCAGGCTCATTGGGGCTACGTGATTTTCACAATCGTTAACTTTATGGTGACCATCGGCGGCGTCATGCTGGTCGATCGCAAGGGACGAAAGTTCCTGCTGTCGTTGGGAACGGCCGGGATTATCCTTTCGCTGGTTTGTACCGGCCTGCTCTTCCGCCAGACCGAACGTCTGCGGGTGGATTCCAGAAGCCCAGTTCAAGCGATGGTCAAATCTGACCAGACGATCACACTCACGTATGACAAGCGGCAGGCTGAGACGCTGCTGAGCTCGGCTGCAAACGGCGTCGAGCCGATCGGTAACCGCCCTACCTCTTTAGTCGTCATCTATTCTTACGGAGACTTCCACGCGGCCACCAAGGCGGCGCGATCCGACGACACCGCCGCCACCCCAATCGAAATCACGCGCGAAAGCTGTGTGCCCGCCAACAAAGTTGTGGCCTTCTTTTCCAATCCTTTCGGCGATCTTGACGCCGCGCGCCAGGCGCCCTTGAAAATCGACAATGCCTTGATCACTCCATTGCCCAGCCAGCGCAGCGGGTGGAAGGTCGCTTTGACGCTTTTTGTGTTCATGGCGTTCTATGCCGTCGGCCCCGGAGTGTGTGTATGGCTGGCGCTCTCGGAACTGATGCCTACTCGCATTCGCTCCAACGGGATGAGCATCGCCCTACTGATCAACCAGGCAGTTTCCACCGGCATCGCCGCCGTGTTCCTGCCAACGGTTGGCAAGTACGGCTACGCCGTCATGTTTTGGGGCTTCGCCGCCTGCACCGTAATCTACTTCGTCACAGCCGCTTTCTTTCTTCCCGAAACAAAAGGCAAGACTCTGGAAGAAATCGAAGCGCACTTCGAAGGCACTGCCAAGCCTGATCTCGCAACCGCCTGACGCGGCTATTCAGCCGCTCCGCAGGCACCTGAATTTTGCTGGCGTCAGTTCCGGCCCGGTGCAGCAAATCGTGCCTCCATGACTATGGTCACTTCCAGTCCCCATCCTTCTGCCTCTCGGGCAGACCGTCAAATTCGTCGCCAAGTTTGTATCGAGTGCACCCGGAGGACCGACAGGCAGAGTAACGTTCCGGCAGGGACCACTACGCTTGGGACGGCAACCCCTGAGCGGCGGTACCGCGATGGTATCTACCGCCAAGCTGCCGGGACGCTCCCGATCCCGGCAACCTATAAGGCGATGCAAAGCCAGCCAAGAGTTCGAGAACCGTCAGCCAGGCTGTGCAGTAGGCGACGACCGAACCCGCCAGATTTCGACGGGTTTATCACACTCTAGTGGGGTCTTATAGCACTTGGGTGCCATTTACCAAGTCTCGACCTTGCCCTATGCTCCTAATTGAGCAGCACTTGGGGGAGGGCTGATCAACATACGTCCCACGACTCAACCGAGTCTGGGGCGTTTTGTTTTGCGCCAGACATTGACAAACCGTCCAATTCTGCTTGACCATCCTTCACAGGAAACCTCAGCCTGGCCAGATTGCTAGCATCCAAGATCTTATGAAACAGCGGCTCTCCCTTATTGCTGCCGGCACTACTCTCCTTGCCATTCTCGCCTTCACTGCCTCGGCCCGCGCCGACGCGGTCCGGGGCACGATCGTTCATGAAGAAACGATTCGCGTCGCGCCTAGCGGGGACGCGGCCCGAGTGGGCGACGTCAAGCGCGGGAACGAACTCATCATCATCGCAACCAGCCGCGATTGGGTTCAGGTAGAAGCGATTCTGCGCGCGCCCAGCAACGAGGAAGGGGCTACCGAAGATGAGGCCGAAGGCAAAGCCATCACCGGCTGGGTTCCCGATCGCTCACTGGTTCGCAGCACAACTCAGGATGGCGACAGGATCATCTTCGGCGAAGCCGCCGACTCCGAAGATCAAGCCAGCCGCCGGCGTGGCCGTCGCGATGCCGCGCAAGATGCCATGCGGCTGTACTATCGCGTTTATGATCTGATGCCCGCCTCGCCGCTCGCGGCCGAAGCACTCTATCGCGCAGCCGATATCCGCTGGCAGATCGAGCGCTCCGATGTGATGACTCGGCCTTCCGCGCGCGAACGCGATGCTTATATGCGCGGCCAGATGAAAGAAGAATGGATGAAGCTGGCGATCAAGAAATATCCCGGCACGAAGTGGGCTGACCTCGCTGCCTTCCGTCTGCTCGAAAACAAACTCTGTGGCGACTGGGAAGGCTTGTCGAAGTGTCCCGAAAAAGAAGCCGAGATCTACGAGAATTATGTCAAAGACCATCCGCAATCCCCGGCGGCCGCGGAAGCCTTGTACAACGCGGCCTGGCGCCGCGCAGCCTTGATCGAGATTTACAAGATCGAGCCGAATCAAAAAAAATCCGCTGAAGCGAAAGACCGGGCCCTGTCGCTGGCGCAGAAAGTCGTCAGCCAATATGGACAAAGCGATTGGGCCTACCGCGCACAGCGCCTGAGCTTCTACATTCAACAAGGCATCGCTACCTACGGCAATGCCAGCGACTGATCCCCAGCGATCTCTCCGAACTGGTTTTGCCCACTATTTTTCAGCGAACTCTGCGATTCACCTTGTGCTCTCGCCAGCCGAGCAAAGCCGGCCTCTTCTCAGTAACGACCGCGTAAAGTTTTTCTGAGATACTGTTCCCTTACTTCCGGGAGGATGATTGAACGACTACCTGCTGTCACTCATATTAGGGATCGTGGAAGGCTTGACCGAGTTTCTGCCGGTTAGCTCCACCGCGCACCTGCGCATTTGTGAAGCTCTGCTCCATATCAGCCTCTCGGACGGCTACTGGAAGATGTATACGATCGTGATCCAGCTGGGCGCGATTCTGTGTTTGCCCGTTTACTTCCGAGAGCGCATCGCCAGGCTGCTATCGACTTTCCCCCGCGGCGAGCGCGGGGACCGGACACCGTTCACCCACCCCCTTGGCCTTACCATAGTAGCTTTCGTCGTCACCGCCATTCCTGCATTCCTGCTGACCAAAGTGATCGGCAAGCATCTGGAAAGCCTGACCATCATGGGAACTGCCCTGCTGGTCGGCGGGATTGTGATGTGGATTGTAGACGCAATGAATTCCAGTTCGGAGGCGGCAGGGCCTTCAGCAGGCGGTGGCCGCATCCATACATGGAAGATGGAAAGCATGTCACTAGCTCAAGCCGTGTGGATAGGGGCGTGCCAGATCCTGTCTGCGGTTTTTCCGGGGACGTCGCGATCGATGTCAACCATTGCGGCTGGCCAGATTGCCGGAATGTCGCGGGCGTCGGCGCTGGAGTTCTCGTTCTTCCTTTCCATTCCGACGATGGTGGTTGCGACTGGCTATGACTTGCTGAAATCGTTGCGCGGCAAAGGGGCGAATCCGATTGGCGTTTCGCAGATCGATGCTCACGGCTGGATTGTGCTGGCTATTGGTTTTGTGGTTTCGTTCATCGTCGCCTACGCTTCCGTGGCATGGTTCATGGGTTACGTACGCAAGCGCGGCTTCGCGCCGTTTGCCGTCTACCGCATTATCGTCGGAGGGCTGGTGCTGGCGTTCGCTTCGAGATTGGCGGGATAAGCTCTCGGGGTCTGCTGGGCAAACGGGACTGATCGATGACCCGACTTTCACAAGTATTTTTCGCACGGCCGGCAACGGATCACGATTTTGATTCGACACCTCCTCCGGAGACAAACTGGGCGCGGGAACACCTGAGGCAGTGCCCCGCTCGACTTTGAACGAGACTTAAACGTTCTCCTCTCTCCTGCCGCCTGCCTGCGCTTAACCTTAAGATATCCCGCTCCTTCCGGCGCTCGCGGCGCCGCTCAGTTGACCGCTCGGCATGGTGGCGTGGTAATTACCGTGAGCTCCGCGGTCAACCTAGCCACCCGCGCCTTTCATCTGCATTTTGCGGAGACTGAGCGCTGATCGCAGAGTATCCAGCTTTCGTGTTTCAAGCCTTCGTCGATGCCGACCGAGACCGGAATAGACAATCCGTGGCCGCGAGTGCGGATGGGTGCGCAGACGACGGTGGGGAATCTGGAATCGATCAGGGTGTGGCGGCTCACGACCACGAAGCAGCGATAGAGTTTGGGATCGCGCGGGAATGATGAACGCGATCGATTTCGCCCCGTGTCATCGGCTCCCCGCCAGGTTCCGCCTATGTCTGCTGATAGCGGAGGACGTCCCCCACTTCTTCAGTTCATCCGCAGCCTTATGGAGCAGTTCGAGATTGCGAGCCCTTTCCGTGCCCGCAGGAAGCCAACTGTACACTCCCGATGAATTCCGGGATTGCCGCCGTCGCCGCTTCTTGGCATAATAGTGAGGCTCTGGCCGATTTGCGGCACGGGGACCTTTTTGCGCCCGGTGTTAAACGGCTCACATGCGTTTTCTGGCAAGCATCTTTGTCCCCACGGGTAACCGGCGGCTGAATGAGCTGATCGGTTTTCTGTTGTGCGTCTCTGCGCTCCTCCTTTTTCTCGCGCTCGCTTCATATTCGCCGCTCGATCCTTCGCTAAACAGCGCTTCCGTACTGACCGGAAACCACGCTGCCCGCAACTGGATCGGTGTGGTCGGGGCACTCATCTCCGACATCACGCTGCAGTTCTTCGGCATCGGAGCATTTCTGCTACCTATCTTTCCCTTCATGTTCGGCATCCGCTGGTTTGCTTCCCGGAAAATTCAATCACCGATAGCAAAGACCTTAGGAGCAACTTGGCTAGCCGTATTCGTTCCGGCGCTGCTGGCGTTGCTTCCAGGCAATTTTCGCTGGATGCACGTAGTACCGATTGAGGGTTTGCTGGGAAGAGTCGTAGGGGATGTGCTCCTCCATTATTTGAACGTTGCGGGCGCGTATATCGTTTGTGCCAGCGTACTCGCGGTCGCGCTTTATCTCTCGACGGCTTTCTCCTTTTCCTCGATCCAACTCTGGCTGCCAACTCGCTTCGCGTTTGTGACAGCGCTTTGGAACCGCTATCAGGATTGGCAGGAAGATCGCGCCAAGCGCCAGCAGCAGAAAGAGCTGGACAAGCGTCGAGTCTCGAAACCGCAGGTGAAAACACAGTTAATCCCGTCGCGGCAGGCCACTGGCGGCGAGCCGACCGTGCAGGCGAGAGTTGCACCCGAGCCCCGCCGCACCGGCATTGAACGCATGCTTGATCCCGAACCTGCCGAAGTGGCGACGGGCGCGGCAGTTACAGCGGGCGGTATTTTGCCCGAGTCCCTGGCCGCAGTTGAAACGCTTGATCCACAAGTCACGCAGCGAGCCGACAGCGATCACAAAGCAAAGACAACCATGCCGCGGATTGCAGCGGGGGGATACAAATTGCCCTCGAGCAGTCTGCTGCAGCGTCCGGATGAGCAACATTCGGTGGATGCCGACGAACTCAAACTGCTGGCCCAGGTACTCACAGAAAAGTACGCTGAGTTCGAAGTGCACGGGCAGATCACGCAGATTAATCCCGGCCCCGTGGTCACGACCTTCGAGTTCAAGCCTGATGCCGGAATCAAGTACAGTCGTATCACTAACCTTACCGACGATCTTTGCCTCGCGTTGAAAGCAGAAAGCATTCTGATCGAGCGCATGGCCGGGAAATCGACTGTGGGGATTCAGGTGCCCAATCGCGAGCGGGAGATTATCTGGCTGCGCGAGAACATCGAGTCGCAGGAATTCATGGGCCAGAAATCAAAGCTGACAATGGCCCTGGGCAAGGATATCAACGGCCGCATCGTTGTCGCCGACCTCGCGGGAATGCCGCACTTGTTGATTGCCGGTTCAACCGGCGCCGGCAAGAGCGTGGCCATCAACGCCTTCATCATGTCGATTTTGTACAAGGCAACGCCCGACCAAGTGCGCTTAATCCTGGTGGATCCGAAGCGGCTGGAACTGGGGAACTACGAAGGCGTTCCTCATTTGTATACACCGATCATCACCGAACCAAAGCTCGCGGCCAACGCTCTGCGCAATGCCGTGCGCGAGATGGAACGGCGGTTGAAGCTGCTGGCCGCGAAGGGCGTTCGCAATATCGACCAATACAATCGGCTGTTCGACAGTGGCACACCGAGCTTGTTTGAGGAAGACTCCGACGACAAGCCGATTCCTTACATCGTGATCATCATCGACGAATTGGCCGATTTGATGATGCTGGATTCGAGCAACGTGGAAGAGTCGATCACGCGCTTGGCGCAGATGGCGCGCGCCGTGGGCATTCACCTGGTGCTGGCAACGCAGCGTCCGTCGGTCGACGTGATTACTGGATTGATCAAGGCGAACTTTCCCGCGCGAATTTCTTTCCGCGTGGCGACCAAAGTGGATTCACGAACCATTCTTGATGCCAACGGGGCGGAAGCGCTGCTGGGCAAGGGCGACATGCTGTACCTGCCTTCAGGGTCGGCACGCGTCCATCGTTTGCATGCACCACTGGTCACGGAAAAAGAAATCGCAGCCGTAGTTGAATTCTGGAAGCAGCAAGGTTCGGCAGAGTACCAGCAACAATTCCTCGAAGCGCCGAAAGACGAGCGCGAAGTGGGGAGCAGCGCCGATGGAGTTGAGGGATCAGGCGGCGGCGAGGACGATCCTCTGTATCAGGATGCGGTGAAACTGGTGGTGGAGTTCGGCAAGGCCTCCACTTCCCTGCTGCAACGGCGGCTGCGCGTCGGTTACGGGCGCGCCGCACATCTGATCGATCTGATGGAACAGGACGGCATCGTGGGCGCGGCGGACGGTCCCAAGCCCCGCGAAGTGTTGAAGCGTCCTGACTGGATCTCTGAAATTGAAGAGACCATGCGCTAGCTCTGCGGCACATCGAACCGCGTCATGCCGAAACGTAACCTTCGCGTTCTGAAGTGGCTCGGAACCATCCCTGCCGTGGCAGTGTGCAGGTTGTGCAACCGGGAGTTCAAGGTTTCTCTGCCCGCACTGAAGCGGGTCACGGAGGCACAAGAGAGTCTCCGCCTCCAGTTTGCCGGGCACAAATGCCCAGGCGAGGACACAACTGCGGATTCAACCGGCACGCAGGGATGACTCCGGCTCCCTAGACCTAAGGGTTGCCGTATTTACCTCCGCCGCCGTTGATGACCCGGACGAGCTGTGCCCAGGATCAGTGAGGAAGCTGATGGGAACATACGGCGAATCTGCAACGATCGGTATCATGGCTCGCCGCCCGATCGCAAGAAGGCGAAAATGTTGGGCGAAGATGATCTCAGGGGCTCCGCCACAATCGCGCACACCTGAGCATCGGTTCGAGATTTCTTGCCGTCAGGCGTAATTGCCGTCTGATTTATCACCACCTTTCCAGCCCGAAGCAGATACCGGCTCTCGTTCAAGCCTGGAAGCAGCTGGGGAATTGGCGATGACGTCGACCGCCCGGAAACAGGATTGGACAAGGCTGCGATTCGCAGGACTGAACGAAACCTAACCCGAACCTACCTCGGCTTTCGGTATACTGGGAAAGTATGTCGGTCCTGAAAAATATCGCCGCCATCGCCAAGGGGATGAGCATCACCTTCATGGAGATGTTCCAGCCCACGACTGTAGAAAATTATCCTGACGGCAAAGGTCCCCTCCGCGGCGCACGCGTTGAAGCCCGCTTCCGCGGTGCTCACGTTCTACAGCGCGATGAAAACGGGCTGGAAAAATGTGTAGCCTGCTTTCTCTGCGCCGCCAACTGCCCCTCGAACTGCATTTATATTGAAGCCGCCGACAATACCGCCGAACTGCGCGTAAGCGGCGCAGAGCGCTACGCGAAGGTCTACAACATCGATTACAACCGGTGTATTTTTTGCGGGTATTGCGTGGAGGCTTGTCCTACTGACGCAATTACGCACGGGCATGGATTTGAACTGGCGACCTTCAACGCCAGCAACCTGGTGTACCGCAAGGAGCAAATGCTGGCCGCCCGGCCGGCACACATGGGAGCCAACGTCGTTTTCAATCAGGCCGACGTGGATGGTGGCGCTCCCAAAGAGATGGTCACGGGGAGTTAGAGTTTCCTGTTTTCCTCCCAACCGCGGCTCAAAGAAGTGCATCCCTTCTGCATGATTCGAAAATTACAATCCGGAGAGTATCGCTTGTATTCGCGCAAGAAGGATGCGAAGACGGGGAAGCGAAAGAATTTGGGTACGTTTGCTTCCCGGGCGGCGGCGGAGAAACATGAACGCGCTGTGCAGTACTTTAAGCGGGCGGGCTAAAGCTGGTCCCTCGGGCGCGCGGGCCAGCCGCGTTTGCCCCTGTGAACCGCGCGCAACATCGTCCCCGGACGGTTAGAAGGTGGCGGCGAGGCGGACGGAATAGCTTCTGGGCGGGCCGATGGCGTTGCCGGAAAAAAGTCCGCCAAAGTCGATGACGTTGAGCCGGTTATTCAGGTCTGCAACATCGCCTTGCAAGCGGAGGGAATGCTTTTCCTTCTTGTAGAGCTCGAGGCCAGCCGAGACATCGACCGACAGCGTAGGTTTGATGCGCCCGTCTGCGAAGTTGATGCGGTTGGCTACTTGCAGCCCGTATTCCGTGACCGCCTGATTGTAGGTTCCAGTAAACGCGAACGGCAGTCCGCTGCCGTATTCCGCGCCAGCGGCGAGCCACACGCGCGAGATTAGCTGATAGCGAATGCGGGCGCGAATCGTATTTCGTTGATCCTGTGAATCGGGGAAGTGCCCGGTGAGTTGAGTGCTGCTATTCACGGCGTCGCTACCGACGAAAAGGCCTCCGGTCACGGGTAACCAGACGTTGCCAACCGCGTAGGAATAGCTGACGAATCCCGAGAAGCGATTCCAGCGCGGGAGTTCCAGCTTCCCTTCCGCGCCGTAGATTATAGCTTTGCGGAACGCGATGGGAAAACTGACAGCAGTGTTGAGAATTTGATCGTCATCGGCGAAGTTGTTGACGTAGCGGCGGAAGTAATTGGCGTCCAGGCGAAACTGGCCGAGGAAGCTTTTTGTGGCTCCGAACTCGACATAGTTGCCGTGCGAAGGTTCGACGGGAAGACGGAGGACGTCAGGGTTGAGCGAAATTGCCTGCGGCGAGCTGGCGAGAAGAATGTTTTCGAATGAAGGCGTCTGAAAAACGCGGTCATAGGAGGCGTGGACGATCAGATTGCCTGAGGGGAAATAGCGAGCGACAGAAAAACGAGGACTAACAGCGTTCTGATTTACAACGGTTTGATAGTGATCCCAACGAAGGCCAGCATTGACGGTCCATTTGCCGAGGTGGATGAGGTCCTGAATAAAGGCCGACTGTTCGAGATCGGGCCGACTTCCGGTGAATGCGAAAGATAGAGGAGTGCCGGGGTCGAAGGGGTAGAGTGGATCGTTGGGATTCGCGGTAATAGTGTCGCTGAAGTTTTCGTGAAGAAAAAGATTGTCGGACTCGAGGCCGGCTTTCCATTCGTGCCGGCCCTGGTGGAGGGAGGCGGTGGCATTGAAGTATCCCTCTTTGAATTCGTTGCCCAGGAACGCTGCGATAGGCCAGGAACCGTTGTTGGAATTGAGGTTGCTGGAATTATCCCGCACCATGCCGCGAACATTAGTCAGGAAGTTCGATGAAAAGATGTGCTGGTAGGAGACGATGCCCATGGTTTCGAAGTTCCCGGCGGTATCAAGCTGGGCACTACTGGTGGAAGGAGTACGAAGATCGGGAAACTGCTGCGGTTGCTCGTTGGGGATTTCGTAGCGCGAAAGTTCATGGCGGACGATGAGTGTGAGACGATCTCTCGGAGTCAGGTCACGCTCATAGCTTAAAGAGAAGTCTCCCGTGGTGCCGCGGTTGGTGTAGTTCTCTGGCACGACGGGATTCAGATAGCGCGCGGTCATGTTGCCGGAGGCGCTGGCGCCGAGGGTGTTATGTCCCCAGGAATCCTGAGCGCTGGCGAAAGCACCGGCCGTGTCGAAGCTTCCGCCGGATAAAACGGCTTGGCCGTGGAGACCAGGCTGCGCGTCGTGAAGAGTGTTGACTTCCACGACTCCGCCCATCTTTCGGCCGTATTCGGCGGGAATGCCGGCGGTGTAGATGGTAAGCGAGTCGACATCATCCGCTTCGAGTTCGGGGCCGGAACCGGGTGAACGATTGTCGGTGAGCGGAATGCCGTCAACCACGAATTGGGTTTGATACTCGGAGCCGCGCGGATGGAGAACGGCGCTGCCTTCGTAGAGCCAGCCGGGCTGGGAGTTGATGAGATCAGGAAGAGAGCGGCCGGGGAAAGATGCAGGCCGCTCGGCTATAGCTTTGGAGTCGATGTGGTTGATGGTGGTGGTACGTTCGGGATCGAGAAGAGTTGAGTCTGTGGTGACGTTTACGGCGGTGCTGATGGCGGCGATGCTGAGTGTGACGATGTATTGGGTGGGGAACGCGGAGTGGATCGCGATGAGGCCGGTGTAAGGCGCGAAGTCCGGTTCCTCGACTGTAAGTTTATAACGTCCGAAAGGAAGATTGCGGACGACGAAGACGCCGGAGTCGTCGGCGGAGAAGGAGCGCTGGAACTGGATGGCGTCGCTAGCGAGATCGATGGAAGCTTTGATTGGCTTGCCGTCCGGGCCGATGATTTTGAGGTGGAGTTCTCCCGCATTGCTTTGCGCAAGGAGAGGGAGGGCGAGGAAAAGAACCGCGAAATTGAGAAATAAGCGCACGGTCTGAGCGGAAAATTCTTATGCTAACAGCATCGAGCTGGAGCATCGCGGCTACTCCAGTTGCCGATTTTACAAATTGCATACATGCAGATGACAAACTGAGGGCTGGAAGTGGAGCAGAATGAGGAAGATCGGTCACGAAAAGATAGAATTCTGACCGATTATCTTCACGCCCTCGAATGCGTTGAGGGAATGGGGAAATGGGCGTTCTCACCGCAGGGGGTGAGGGCGCCTGTTTTATTGGTACGGGTAAGGTGGTTTCACTTCCGGAGAAGTATGTCGGCGGCCACCAAGAGGGCGAAGACTACGGAGATGACGCCGTTCATGGTAAAGAAGGCAGCGTTGAGTTTGCTTAGATCATCGGGCTTGACGAGGGAGTGTTCGTAGAGCAGGAGCAGCATGACTGCGATGACGCCGGCGAGCGCCAGTTTGCCGAGGGCGAACGCGGGAAGAAGCGCGGCGAGAAGGATCAGCATGACGAGATGAAAAGCTCGCGAGATCCACAGAGCGCCAGGGATTCCGACGTGGCGGGGGATGGAGTGCAGTTCGGCGTTGCGGTCGAACTCGAAATCCTGGCACGCGTAGAGGATGTCGAAGCCGGCGACCCAGAAAGTAACAGCCGCGGTGAGTAGCAGGATGCGCGGGTCGAGTGAACCGCGAACTGCGATCCATGCGGCGGCTGGGGCGATGCCAAGAGCGAAGCCAAGAACGAGATGGGACAAACGCGTGAAGCGCTTGGTGTAGGAGTAGAGCAGCAGCACGGCGAGTGCGATGGGCGAAAGCCAGAGGGTAAGGCGATTCAGTTGCGAGGCGGCCAGAATAAAGATGGCGCAGGAGACGATGACGAAGGTGCCAACGAACGTGGACGAGAGATCTCCAGCGGGAATAGCGCGGGTACGGGTACGGGGATTGGCGGCATCGATGGCAGCGTCGGCGAGGCGGTTGAAAGCCATGGCCGCGGAGCGGGCGGCGAGCATCGCGATGACGATCCATATAAGTTGATGCGCACTGGGAAGGCCGGAAGCGGCGAGCATGGCTCCGCAGAAAGCGAAAGGGAGAGCGAAGATGGAGTGCTCCCACTTGATCATTTCGAGCGTAACGCGCAGGTTGCGCAGGATAGTCACAGAAAGATTGTAAGGCAGGGAGACGGTTCAGTTCTCAGAACTCAGAATGGACGGTAGTAGGAGATCGACCGGCTGCGCCCGTTTTCGGTCCAGCCGCTTTGTTTTGTAGGCTACTAGGCAACACTCCGAC
>DATNKA010000402.1:0-2365 GCA_035603655.1 Candidatus Acidiferrales bacterium
CAGCATGGCCTCAGCCTGTGCCAATTTGTCGGACTGGTTGGTTTGGTAGTAGGCCTGCACCAGCAATTCCATCGTGAATGGATTGTTCTGGTCCTCTTCCAGGTGGGTGATGGCTTCGTTGAACTTTTTCTGGTCCATCAACAGGGTTCCGGCAGCCCCGTTGTAGGAGCTTTGGATCATGCGGTTACGGCTGACCGCAGCCATAGCCTCAAGTTGTTGCAAAGTTTTTTCGGCCAGAGCTGAGTTTCCGGCATGCGTGGCGCGCACCGTACGGTTGCGCAGAATACGGGATAACTCTTCCTCTTTGTCGGACTCAGAAATCGTGGCGCGATGTCCCAGAGCATCCTCCGCGCTCTGCAGATATTTCAGCGCGGCGCCGTCATCTACCTGGTATTCGGCCAGAGATCGATAGGCCTGCGCTTCCTGCAAATCCTGCTCTTTGGCGTGACCGGTCTCGGCCACCTCCAGGAAGAGTTTGTCCGCCTCGGCAAACTTTCCGTCGCGGACCCAGGTCATCGCTTTCTGCATGTTGTAGGCCAACCGGTCCGCTTCATTGTGGGCATAGCGGATGGCTTTGTCGTATTCGATTCGTGCCTGCTCCTGATTTCCCATCAAGGCATAGGTATCGCCCAATCCGACCTGAGAGGTAATGAAGTCAGGATCGATCTTTAAGGCGGCGCGATAGTGCTGCAACGATCCCTCAAAATTTCCGGCCATGCGGAGCAGCTCTCCATAAGAATCCTGCGGATTCGGTTCCTTAGGCAACAGCGCGACGTAGGAATCCATCGCGGTAAAAGCTTTGGAAAACTCGCGGTTGCGCGCGTAAAGATAGGCCAGATCGTTTAGCGCCGCGGGAAACCTCTTATCGATGGCGAGCGCTTTCTCCATGATCCTTTGCGACTGTTCGTCGCCATCTTCCAGCATCAGCCAGTTACCTGCGAGATAGAGCAAATGCTTGTCCTTGGGATACATCTCCAGCAGATCGTTCATAGCGGAAATGCCGCCGATAAAGTCCCCTTCCTGCACTTTGGCGATCCAGGCAATCATCAACTGCTCTCCCGGTGTGAGCTTGGGGGCGAGTGCCTTGGCCTTTTCGCGGGCCGCGCTCACTTCCTTGGGATCGCCGCTGTTGAAAGCGATCCAGGCCCAGGCCACGGCCAGGTTCGGGTCTTCCTTTACCGCGGCGCGCCAATCCTCATTGCTGCGGTCGAGGTAGAGGTTTTCGTAGTCCTGCATACCCTTTTGATAGAGGGCGCGAGCCTGTGCGGACGAGGTGGTCACGAGCATCGAAGTTGCAGTCGACTGCTTAACGTGGTGAGCATAAACGGGCGCGGCAAAGCAGGCGCCAAGAATGAGAACTGCGCAGATGGAGCGACGCATTAAAGTCTCCGCAACAGACGCTTTGGGGGAAACGAAATATGAGAGCAGCGTAACATCGCGGTAACCGGTGAACTAGTGACGGAAGGCTTACGACGGGCGGGCGAGACCGCGGCCATTACGCGCTCGACGCTGCGCAAGTTGGTGGTTCGCCTGCGATTTTTCTCCCGACAAACAGCAGGGTCCCTGCCGCAAGCGGCAAGGACTAGAACAGCTAGAACCGGAAGATCGCCGCGAATTGCACTCCTCGCGGGCCACCGCCACCTAGGAACGGATTGCCGATACCGACATCGCCAGTGGCTCCGATAGCGTAGGAGCCCGCGCCGACCTCCCGATTATTGCTGTTGGCCGCAAAGCCTGACTGGCCGGCATCGGCAATGAAAGCCGGAAGGAAGGGATTCGCGAAATTAGGATGATTAAGGACGTTGAAGAATTCAGCACGGATCTGCATATTCACACGTTCGCTGAGCGGAGTGTCTTTGTGGATTGAAAGATCCCATTGCTTAAAGGTGGGCCCACGGAGCTCGTTACGTCGCTCATTGCCGAAGTGACGGGTTCCCGGGACGCAATCCTGTTCCGTATCGGATAGACCAGGTCCGGCGGGAATTTGCGCAAGCTGTGTAAGCGTGCAAGGAATGGCGAAAGAGCCCAGGTTCAAGAAGTGAATCGGATCACTCTGGTTGTAGATGACCGGGCCGACCACGTCGGGACGGTCGATACCTTCTCCGGCGCCACTGAAGTCTCCTTCAAAATTGTAGTTCAGCTGGAATGGCTGGCCACTTTGAAGAGTTGCGGTACTGTCGATTCCCCAGCCGTTCTTCAGACGCTGCATTCCACCGCTCATCTTTGGAATCTCGTACCCTAAAATCCAGGTGAATCTCTGCGGCACGTCGAAGTTTGAAGGCGCATATTCGCGCCGCGGGTTGGTGCTGTCGTAGGGTTGCGCGGCGTTCGGCTGGAAGTCTTCTCCGTCGCTGGCCGTATCCAT
>DATNKA010000403.1:0-7636 GCA_035603655.1 Candidatus Acidiferrales bacterium
TATGTGTAGATTCGTCGAGGCATTCCCAGCAGGCCGGGAATATGCATGAAATCGAAGGTCAAGTGGAAACCGATGAGGAACAGCCAGAAATGCAGTTTGCCCAGAGTCTCGTCGCACATCCTTCCTGTCATCTTCGGGAACCAGTAATAAAAAGCGGCGAAAACCGTAAACAGGATCCCACCCACAATCACGTAGTGAAAATGTGCAACTACAAAGTATGAGTTTCCCAACTGCCAATCGAAAGGCGCGGCACTCATCATGATTCCGGTGAGGCCCGCAATCAGGAACTGGAAAAGAAACCCAACGCAGAACAGCATGGGTGTCTTGAACTCGATCTTTCCGCCCCACATCGTGGCTAACCAGTTGAAGATCTTGATGCCAGTGGGAACAGCGATTGCCATGGTCGAGAGGACAAAGAATGTGTTGGCATTTGAACTCAAGCCAACCGTAAACATGTGGTGAGCCCAGACGCTCATGCCGATGAAGCCGATGCAAATTGTGGCCGCCACCATGACCGGGTAGCCGAAGATCGCCTTGCGTGAGAAAACAGGGATGATCTCAGACGCGAAGGCAAAAGCCGGGATGACCAGGACATAGACTTCCGGATGACCAAAGATCCAGAAGAAATGCATCCAAATCACGGCAGAGCCGCCAGCTTGCGTATCGAAGAAGTGACCGCCCAGGTAACGATCAACAAGCAACATCAACTGGGCAGCAGTTAAAGGACTGACGGCAAGAACAACCATGCCGGACATGACGAAGTTAAGCCAAACCAGCAGCGGCATTTTACCCAGACTCATGCCCGGGCAACGCAGACATAAGATCGTAGTCAGGATGTTGATTGCGGTGCCGATACTGCCGAAGCCCGAGACCAGCAAACCCAGAGTCCAGAAGTCCGTACTGTGCCCAACCGAAAACGTTCTGGAGGTCAACGGCGCGTACGCGAACCATCCCACGTCGGGTGCGTTTCCCGCTCCATACAAGCCGTTCGCGCCAACCAAACTGAAATAAAGCAGAAGGCCTCCGAAAGCGGTAAGCCAGAAACTGAAAGCGTTCAGGCGCGGAAAAGCCATGTCCCGAGCGCCGATCATGAGAGGAATTAGATAATTGGCAAAGCCGAAAACCAAGGGCATCGCGACGAAGAAGATCATCGTGGTCCCGTGCATGGTGAACATGCGGTTGAAAACCTGCGGCGAGACAAAGTCATTGTGGGGCCGGACCAACTGAATCCGCATGACCCCCGCTTCGATTCCACCTATTACGAGAAACAGCAAAGCGTAAACGATATATAGGATACCCAGCCGTTTGTGATCGACGGTCGTAACCCATTCGTGGAGCGCATCGACGACAGGACGCGATGCTAATTCCGTCCGCGGCAATGCAATGGCATCAGTCGACATCGCACGGTCTCCTAGGCATGTTGAGCGAAGGGCGCTCAACGAAGCGTCTCCAAGTAAGCGGTTAGCGCGTTTAGATCCTGGTCGTTCAGCTCCATCGCTGGCATCAAAGAACCTGGCTTGATGGCCTCGGGGTCCCGAATCCAGAGCCGAAGGTTTTGCGGCGTATTAGGAGTGGCGCCGGCGGCGATTGTGTCCCGGCTCATGAGGTGAGTCAGATCAGGACCGAAGCGCCCATCAGCCACTGTGCCTGCCACAGTGTGGCAGTTGATGCACGCAGTGGTTTCAAATATTCGTTGCCCTCGAGAAGCGGCGTCACTGGCGAATGCCGGACGACGTTGTTCCTGAATCCAGCGGTCAAACTCATCTCGCGACTGAACATAAACTCGCAACAACATTTTGGCGTGTTGCGTCCCGCAATACTGCGCACACTGGCCCAGGAAAAGACCGGTTTGATGCGGATCAATCCACATACTGTTCGGATGATTAGGAATGAGGTCGGTTTTGCCCGCCAGGCGCGGCACCCAGAAACTGTGATCTGTATCCGCTGACAGCAGCTTGATGAGCGTAGGAGTCGGATGGGCTGAATCGCTCACTGGCACGTGCAATTCATTCGCGGTCACGACTCCGAGTGCCGGATATCGATACTCCCACCAGAACTGGTGGCCGATGGCGATCACCTCGATCGCGTTTTCGGGTCGTGCGGTCTTCTGTACATCGGCAATTACTCGCGCCGTCGCCATGAACAGTGCCACAACGATAAGGACAGGGATTACGGTCCAGGCGAGCTCGACTTGATTACTGCCATACACCTGAGGAGGTTCGCGCCCGTCGTCATTGACCCTCTTTCTGAATTTCACGACAGAGTAACTGAGCAGAGCAAACACGACCACGAATATCGCTGCCGTCACGGCAAGCACAAAGATGGATAGTCCAAAGATTGACTTAGCTGACGTCGAGACGGGCGCAAAGATGTTTGTAGGACTCATCGACTGAGCCGCCGTGTCAGTCGAAGCGGCTGCGGACCAAATGGCCACCAGGAATAGGTGGAATACGCCCAGCGTGCTCGAATGTCGTGTGCTTGCCATTGCGTTGGGTGGATCGCCTCGAGCGTCGGCTTCTTGCGCGATTGCTAAGAAGTCATGGGCAATTGTCTTGCCGCGAGCCTGAGACTGTTCCTCACAACGCAAGTGCTTGAACAGGAATACGGAAGCTCTAAACGGAAAAGCGCACATCGTCCGTTACGCTAAGCTCGCGGTGATAACAGGTTAGCCGGTGCTAACCAGTTGGCACTTCGCTGGTTTCCAAACAATTCCCGTGCTCAGACTCCATCTCAGCAAGTGCAAGAGTCTCAACGGCAGCGCTTTCGGCGCTGGATGAGAACTGGACTGAGACAGTTTGGCCGTCGGTTTGCACTTACCGCGGAGCGAACGTCCCATGCATATTCAGGCTGGCAGTCACGCTGTTGCTGAAGATGATCGCGAGTTTCGGATGTTCAAAGATGGTGAGGGAGAAAGGCACTTCGATCACGTTGTGAAGTTTAAGGAACCCTTCGAGGAAATCCCACAGGTCCTAGTGGCGCTCGATCACCTCGACATCACGGCCTTTACCGCTTTGAGGTTGAAGGTTAGGGCAGAAAAGATAAGCGCAACCGGATTCACTCTGCGCTACTCCACCTGGGCGAACACCCAGATCCTCGGTGTCGGTGCCCAATGGATGGCGTTCCACGCAGCTCTGTCTGACTTAAGGTTAACCGGGAGGATTCTATGAGCACGGCAGTTGCAGGACTAACACTCGAAAACGTTCTCTATGAGAAGAGAGGTGCCATCGCGTACGTAACGCTTAACCGCCCGAAGGTGCTCAACGCCCTGAAGCAGGCAGTCTTTGCGGAACTGAAATCCGCTTTTGAGGACGCACGGAATGACGCCAGTATCCGGGGCGTTATTTTGACCGGCAGCGGCGACAAGGCGTTCGCAGCTGGAGCCGACATCGCCGAAATGTCGAATTACACGGGAATTGAGGCAGGGGAAGCGACGCGACGTGCGCAAGAGGTTACGGAGATCATCGAGAATCTTGGCAAACCGGTCATTGCTGCGGTGAACGGGTTTGCGCTAGGCGGTGGGTGCGAGCTGTCGATGGCTTGCACAATTCGACTCGCGGTCGAAGGTGCGAAGTTTGGCCAACCCGAAGTCAAGATTGGAATCATGCCTGGCGCTGGCGGAACACAACGTCTCCCGCGATTGGTCGGTAAGGGTCGGGCGCTGCAACTCATTCTCACTGGCGAGGTCATCAGTGCTCAGGAGGCGTACCGGATCGGCTTAGTAAACGAGATCGTTCCGAGTTCCAATCTGATCCCGCGGGCCGAAGCCATCCTTAACCAGATCATTTCCAATGCTCCTCTAGGCGTCAAGTTCTCTATCGAGGCTGTGAACAAGGGGCTGGAAGCCAGCGTCTCGGAAGGCTTGCTGCTGGAAGCCTCGCTGTTTGCGGTCTGCGCCGGGTCGGAAGACAAGAAAGAAGGCACATCGGCATTTCTGGCAAAGCGTGCTCCACAATTTCAGGGCCGATGAGGCCATAAGGTCTGCGGCCTCGTCTTGAAGTTCTAAAACAGATAGTGATCGAGGAGATGCTATGGCAGAAGAAAGCATTTTTTCAGGCCTGAAAGTTGTGGACATGGCCAGTTTTCTTGCGGGTCCGGGTGCGGCGACCGTGCTGTCTGACTTCGGGGCGGATGTGATCAAAGTTGAACCGCCCGGAATCGGTGATCCGCACCGCATGACATACAAAATCCCCCCGAACCCCAGCGCGAAGGAGAACTACGGCTGGCATCTGTCGAATCGCAATAAACGCGGGATGGCCCTCGACTTGAAGTCGCCGCACGCTAGAGAGGTTGTGGAAAGGCTCGTCAAGTGGGCGGACGTATTCGTTATCAATTTCCCAAATCCAGTTCGGAAGCGCCTTAAGGTCACTTATGAGGACCTTGCTCCGTGGAATCCCCGCCTGATTTACGCCGACGTTACCGGCTATGGCGACGTCGGTCCGGATGCTGATCTGCCGGGCTTTGATATCACCGCGTACTGGGCACGAAGCGGTCTGCTGGCGATGACTCGGGATGCCGGCGCGCCGCCCACGCTTCCCGTTCCCGCTAGCGGAGATCACGCCACGGCAATCGGCCTTTATTCAGCGATCGTGACCGGTTTGTATCGGCGGGAGCGCACGGGAAAGGGCTCACATGTCACAACATCGCTTATCGGAGAAGGCATCTGGTCCAGCGCGATGTCCATCCAGGCCGCTCTGTGTGGGGCCAAGTTCTTTCCTCTGCACGACCGCAAGAATCCACCGAACGCAATTTTCAACGTGTATCAGACGTCCGATGACCACTGGTTCCTGATTGTGGTTCAGGCCAAGGATTGGGCCGCGCTGGCAACCGGAATCGGACACCCCGAACTGCTACTCGATGCGCGATTCGTTGATGATGCGACCCGCGCCGCGAATTCGGCCAAGTTGGCGGAGATCCTGGACTCAGTCTTTACGTCAGAGCCATTGGCACACTGGCGCGAGGTCCTGGATCGAGCCCGCATCACCTACGGCATTGTGCGGTCTCCTGCAGAATGCATCACCGATCCCCAGGTACTAGCGAACGACATCATTGTTCCTATCGAGGGTGGCGACGAGCACCTGAAACTGACCGTGAGCAGTCCGTTAAAAATACACGGAGTTCAAAAGGTGACAGCAAGGCGTGCCCCGGAGCTCGGGGAGCACAACGAGGAACTGCTGAAGCAACTCGGCTTCACCGATGACGACATCGACGGTTTCCGCGCGAACGGGGCCATTCCGCACGTTTGGCATTTGGAAGCTGCGCCGACAGGCGGTGGACGATGAGCGACATCGTTACGGAGCGTTCCGGAAGCATACTGCGTGTCCAATTCAATCGTCCGGGAAAGAAAAACGCGATGACGTCCAGCATGTACATCGCATTCGCGGATGTCCTCAATGCCGGGGCGAAGGATGACAACATACGCGTCATCCTCTGGCACGGCGCGGGAGACTCATTCTGCGCGGGCAACGATGTAGAGGATTTTCTGAAGAACCCTCCAGGACCGGGAGACAGTCCGCAAGCGATCTTGATGAAAGCGCTAATGAACTTCGACAAGCCATTGGTCACTGCTGTACAAGGCGCGGCGGTCGGAGGCGGAACCACAATGCTGACCCATTGTGACTTCGTGTACGCGGGTGAGAGCGCAAAGTTCCAAATGCCGTTTATCAATCTCGGCCTCGTGCCCGAGTTTGGTTCGACTTTCTCGATTCCAGCGCGTTTGGGACATATTCGTGCCGCCGAGTTGATCCTGTTGGCAACGCCGTTCGATGCCAAGCGAGCTGCCGAGCTGGGACTAGTGACGCGGGTAGTGCCTGATCAGAAGCTCCTCACTACAGCGACTGAAACCGCGCAGCAGTTGGCCGAGAAGCCGGTCGGTGCGTTACAGGCCTGCAAGAGACTCATGAAGCAGCCTTCACGCGCACAGATGGAACAGGCGATGAAAGCCGAGAACGAGGAGTTCGCCTCGCGAGTTCGATCGGCCGACACCAAGGAAGCGTTCACGGCGTTCCTCGAGAAGCGTCCGCCGGACTTCACGAGAACCAAAGAGACCGCGACAACATAGCGTTCGACACCATCGTTGCCGGAGATTAGTCGCGTTCCGATACTGCGCTGCGGGTCGGATGGGAGAGGTCATGCCACAACCAAGAATCGTGATCGTCGGCGGCGGATTCGGCGGGTTGGCCGCCGCCAGGGCTCTGCGAAATGCCCCAGCCGAAGTTATTGTGATCGACCGGACCAACCACCACCTCTTTCAGCCGCTGCTTTATCAAGTGGCAACGTCGGTATTGACACCAGGTCAAATTGCTTCCCCGATCCGCGGAATCTTGGGCAAGCAGAGGAATACAACCGTCATTCTCGGAGAAGTCACCGGAGTGGACAAGGATCAGAAGTATGTCATCGTCCGCGACGCAGATCGCGAGGGGGTTCGTCTCCCATACGATTACCTCATCCTGGCGACCGGCGTTACTCACAGTTACTTCGGCCACAACGAATTCGAACAATTCGCGCCGGGATTGAAGAGTCTTGCAGACGCCGTGGCGATCCGAAACAAGATCTTGCAGGCGTTCGAACAGGCGGAGGCCGAAGAAGACCCGAGCCGCCATCGCGAGCTACTGACTTTCGTCCTGGTGGGGGCGGGTCCCACAGGTGTGGAAATGGCTGGCGCTATCGCAATAATGGTACGCAGCACACTCAAGACGGAATTCCGAAGGATCGATCCCGCTGCGGCGCGCATTGTGCTGGTGGATATGGCTCCCAGAGTTCTACCGCCGTTTAGTGAGGAACTTTCCAGTGCGGCAAAGCAGAGGCTCGAAAGCCTGGGTGTCGAGATCCGGCTTGGACACAGTGTTGATCAGATCGACGCCGACGGCGTCGTCGTAGCAGGGGAACGTATCGCCAGTAAAACCGTGATTTGGACAGCGGGCGTGAGCCCGTCCCCGGCGGGCAAGTGGCTCGGCGTCCAAACGGATCGTGCCGGCAGAGTGCGTGTGGAAAAGGATCTCACAATACCCGGCCATCCTGAGATTTTCCTCGTTGGGGATACAGCGTCGCTCGATCAGAATGGCAAGCCGTTGCCCGGTGTTGCGCAGGTGGCAATGCAGCAAGGGCGGTACGCAGGAAAGCTGATTCAAGGGCGTCTCCGCGGAAGGCCTGATCAGCAGCCGTTTAGCTACTTCGATAAAGGCAGCATGGCCGTCGTGGGCAAGGGCTTTGCAGTGCTCCAAGCTGGCAAAATCCAGCTAAGCGGTTTCCCGGCATGGCTAGCGTGGGCAGCTGTGCATCTTGAGTTTCTGGCGCAATCGAGTCTTCGTGTAAGCGTTTTCGTGCAATGGGTTTGGACTTATGTCACCGGTCAACGGGGTTCCCGGCTCATTGTTAATCATCACGGGTCGCAAGAGCAGAAGCCTGTAGGCAAGACTGATTTCGCCGTGGTCTCCAGCAAATGACTGGAACCTTGAAGCGAGCCATAAAATCCGGGGTCAAGCTAACTACTGTTGCCGAACTCATCAGATATCGCCTCGCTCAAGCTAGCGAAACTGTCATCAGTACAGGGATCCAGGGTCCTTTGGAGCTGATGCGCTGCAATCCATAGATTCCCCTGCAGCTGCCTGAATCGGGCAATGATAAATATCTAACCAAT
>DATNKA010000404.1:0-5642 GCA_035603655.1 Candidatus Acidiferrales bacterium
ATTTCAGCTTTCGATTTTCCAGCCAACGCCAAGTTCGTCCTAATCAAAGTGATCGGCAGCAGCGTCCTGGCAGCCTGTGGGTTGTAGCAAACCGGACCGAGCCTCTTAGGGTTCCAAAACTCGGGACTGTTTTCGAATTGGTCCATCCACGAGCGGTCTACGTTGCAGACAAAGCCGTTCTTGCCTTCGACCGCAGTTTCATAGCCCTGCCTTCCGAGGACCATAACCGTGGCGTCCTGGGAAATGGATAGCGGAGCCGCGCTTCGCGCCAAGGCGATTTCGGCGTCGCGGCCCATAAGGTATTGATCGAGGGGCGCCATGCTGGTGGGATACGGATTCTTGGCGTCTCCTGCGCATACTGGCCGCGCCGCGCCCAGTACGGCAGCCAACGCAAAACCTCCCAATGTGATTGTCTTGACCATCTTTCCGTTCATTTGATCCTCTCCTTTTGTGAGCCGGATAAACCGGCGAGGTGTAGTGAATGAAAGAGTCATACGAATGTGAAGTAGCGACCCACATCGGCCCTGAGTCGTGCGGAGCCGCTCGCGAGGGCGGCGGCGAAGCGTTGACAAGGAAATGTGCGGGCCGGGTATTCAGCCGAGTAAGACAATTACTCCGGGACGCCGACCCCGTAAGGAGATGCGGAAGGCCCCATCCGGTGCACCAATATCGCGAGGTGTGCCAGAGTCCCGCGCGGTCACAGACCCCGTGCGCGTACGGAAGGATCTCGAACGGGAACCGGGAGATCCCAGGTTCGCCCAGGGCCGCAATTGCCCTGGGACGCATCGGGAACTCTAGGAACGCACCCCGATGACGAACGGAACTGGGAAGTCGGACAGACCTACTGTACCGGCGAAGTCCCCGAACAGTGCCGGGCAACCGGCAACGGAAGGGATGGAGGGAAGATGACTGGCCAAAGGAAACCTGCCCGCTCTTGATGGACGACGTGCATGGTCTCGGGTTTATACGCTTGCACGTCATCACGAAATCGCAAGTCAGCGGGAAAGTTCCTTCTGATCTTTTTCCGCGCCTTCCCACGCCTCGTGGGTTAGAACGCATTTCCAGCCCCCGTCTTTCCAAAGCCACACATCGGTCTGGCGCTCCAGCACATCGTAGGGTTTGCCCCCAAACGTGCCTGCGTTGTGGAGCTTCGTCGTCACCAAGGCGACATTTCCGTAGAGGCGCACTCTGGGTTCCGATACCTCATATGCTGTATGCTTCAAGAAACCCGACTTTATCCCTTCGGGGAAGATCGACTTCCCTTCGCCTACGCCGCCTCTGGCAGAAATAACGGCCCAGTCATCTGACAGGCAGCGCGCAATGCCATCCGCATCGTTATCCCGCAACGCTCGCGTGAGTTCCTTTTCCACCGCCATCACGCTTTCCGCGGTCGGGCCAGGCGCAGGCTTTGCTGCCCCAGCAGCTTTAGGTGACGCTATGGGTGCGATGAGCGAACCCACAATGATCAAGGTGAGAATGCCATTCATAATGCGCATACTCTCTCGTTTCGTGGGCTCTTTTACCTCGACCTGAGTTGCCACATTGCTTGACCGGGCGACGGCAAAAGCCGTCCTCATCAATCTGGTAAGCGTCATGTTCGTTCCCTTTTCGTGGGAAAGCGAACAACTGTGTTCGCAAGTCCTCCCAACGTCGGAAGGTATATTTGATCAACGCCAACGATCTCAATACACAAGAGCTAGCTTTTGTATCCACAGTTAACACCGCCTCCGGAGACATATCGGAGACATGTGGAGACCATGCTCTCTCGAAAAATCAGCAAACCAATTGGCTGCTACAGCGTCCACAGCAAATGTGGCTATAGATGCTAGACTGCCCCTAAAAGGGAAATCTGCCGTGCATAACGGGAACCAAACAATTCGTTTTGGGGAATTTGAGGCCGATCTCCATGCCGGAGAGATCCGTAAGTTTGGGAGCCGCATCAAACTCCAGGATCAGCCCTTCAGGGTACTGCAGATCCTGTTGGAGCACCCGGGAGACCTGGTCACCCGCGAGGAATTGCAGTCCCGTATCTGGCCCGAAGAAAGTTTTGGAGACTTCGACCATGCAGTGAATGTCGCGGTCGGCAAGCTCCGCGCTGCTCTGGGCGATTCAGCCGAAAACCCTTCCTTCATTGAGACGGTGCCACGTCGTGGTTACCGCTTTGTGGCCTGTTTGGACGAAGGTCCGGTGGATACGCATCCGCAGCTGCCCGCGATCAACGGCGTTCTGCCCAGCAGGATGGTATCGCTATTCAACCGCACACTCCTGGCATTTCTAGCAGTCGTGATCTCCGGGATCCTTGTCGGCTCCGGCTTTTTTCTCGGTCACCGTACGACCAGATGGCAGCCGCCAGACTTTCAGCGGCTGACCGTTAGGCGCGGCACGGTTTACTCAGCCAGGTTTGCGCCTGACGGTCACAGCGTTATTTACGCCGCCTCCTGGGACGGTGAACCAACTGAGATATTCTCCACCGACCCGAAAATCCCCGGAGTGCGAAGCCTCGGATTATCCGCAACTCAGCTGCTGGCGGTTTCCTCTTTAGGTGAAATGGCGGTGCTGCAGCCGGTCGGTAATCATTTCTTGTTTTTAGACCGGGGAACTCTTGGCCAAGTCCCACTGACGGGCGGATCTCCTCGTCAGCTGGCTGAAAGTATCGACTGGGCTGATTGGTCTACAGACGGGGCGACGTTAGCCGCCGTCCGCAACGTAAACGGCAAACAGCGTCTTGAATTTCCACTCGGCCATGTTCTATGTGAAACTGCCGGCTGGATCAGCCACCCGCGAATTTCGCCCAAAGGGGATCAAGTCGCATTCCTGGACCACCCAATCTATGGTAAAGACGAGGGAGTTGTCTCGATTATCGATCTTGAGAGACATAAGCGGGTTGTCTCTGCAGGATGGGAAAGTGTCGAAGGGTTGGCATGGTCTGCAAATGGAACCGAGATCTGGTTCTCGGGTGCCCAAGCTGGAACCGAACGTCATATTTATGCCGTGGATCTAGCGGGTCACCAACGTCTGATCTTCCGTGCACCTGGAGGAGTTACGCTGCAAGACATCGCCTCCGACGGCAGAGTCCTTGTAACCCGCTATGAACAACGCGGCAGAATGATGGCTCTGGCGCCGGGAGCAATCAAAGAGAGGGAGGTCTCGTGGGGGGACTGGTCTGTCCCCACTGATATATCCAGTGACGGCAACACTGTGCTCTTCAACGAAGAAGGCGCTGAGTCTGGACCAACCTATACCGTCGCTGTACGGGACACGCGAGGATCGCCCCCCATTCCACTTGGCCAAGGAATGACCGGCAACTTATCTCCCGATGGAAAATGGGCGAGCACGATTGTTTCCAATGCCCACCTTCTCCTGTTGCCGACCGGAGCAGGCACGGCCAGGCAAATCGATCAAAGCGACATTCAAGAATACTGGTACGGAGCTAACTGGATGCCTGATGGTAAGCAAATCGTTTTCTCCGGAAAGCGGACTGGGCATGCCATTCAGTGTTTCGTTCAGGATGTAGACGGTGGCAAACCGCGTCCAGTGAGTCCGGAAGGAGTTATGTTCTGCAACATCTCTCCGGACGGCAAATTGATCGCCGGCAACGGGCCTGCTGGTGATGGAGGATGGCTGTATCCCATGGAAGGTGGTCCGCCACGCCCGATCCCAGGATTGCAGGCGGACGAAAGTTTCGCATGGTCCTCAGATCCGCGCTTTATGTACGTCTATCAGTGGAAGCAATCATCGGTCAAGGTCTATCGCTTGAACATTCTGACCGGACACAGGGAGCTTTTTAGAGAAATGACTCCCCCGGACGTTGCGGGACTTCAGAGCATCTCTCACATTCACTTCAGCTCTGACGGTCAAGCCTATGTTTACAGCTACACTCGCCTCCTTTCCGAGCTCTATTTGGTGAAGGGACTAAAATAGGGTTCATTCACGGCGCAACATCTACGGACACTGCCGACCTCCCCGGCCAAGAGGCTTGCCCGCCAGATTCGCGGGCATGTCCGTCCCCATAAGCCCGCCTGTTGCTCAGTCAGCCGGCCGTGAGCCGCATTGTTAAACCGACTGCAGGCATGCATATTCGCAAGGAGGGCTCTATCGTGCTCACAACCGGAATCGCTGGCCAGCGCCCGCAAAAGGGATGGGTAATCGCTGCAAGCGTCTGCGGAACCATCGAAGCACTAACGCGTGCCCTAGCGGTCGAGTTGGCACCAATACGGGTTAACGCGGTATCTCCCGGAGTCGTTCGGACAAACCTTTGGCAGAGCATGAGCGAACCGGAGCGCGAACGTCTATACGAAAGCGTGGGAAAGAGTCTCCCTGTTGGGCGAGTCGGCGAGGCTCACGACGTAGCGCAAGCCTATTTGTTTTTGATGCAGGCAGGATACAGCACGGGCCAGACCGTTGTGATAGATGGCGGTAGGGTCCTGGTTTAGCCCCGCTTTAGTCCCCAACCGGCTGATCGCATAGAAGCTCGGAAGCGTGCATGGAGGCCGGCTCTCCGCATTGCTCGACTCCACGCTCGGCTGCACGGTCCAAACCGTGGTTCCCGGAGGTGCGGTCTACCGCGCTTCGATTTGCATGTCCGGTTTTAAGTCCGCTGAACGAAGTGGTCAGGAAACAACGCCGGCGGTTGCCCAATTTTCCGGCGGGCACAGACCGCTTGAATCAGAAAGACTTCAAGTCAGCCACCATCCAGTCGGCCCCTGTAATAAGGAAAGTCAGGCCGAATTCGGACCAGTTCAGATGCGCCTGTGGGCGAGCGATCAGGCGCGGAATCCAAACCACCACACCAAACAGTGCGAGCATGAGCGTCATTAGACGTAACGCAAGCCGTGCCTGGCGATTGATCAGAATCGCAATCGCCGCGAGTGCAAACGCGATCGTCGTGAGTATCGCCCAAAACATCTGGTCGGGCGGAATCCACTTTGGAACCAAGTCAGCAGTCACACGAAGATAGACGATCTGACTCACCGTAAATGAAATCGCACAGAGTCCGAGTCCAAGACGCGCCACTCGGCCGAAGGCTATAGCCCGCGCCTCGTTCGCTTCAGTTGCAGCGTACAGGGCAATCGCGCCGCAGAGTAAGGAAAACTGCTCGAAGAAGCTCCCGTATTGCGCATAGATGGTCGGTGCGGCGATGATGCCAGGGATGCAGGCCAGCGAGAAAAGCAAGTAGACAACACCGACAACCACCGAAGCCAAGTGCGCGGTCCGCGGGTACTGCATCCCAATCCCACAGGCAATTTGAGCGATCATGAGATACCCGCCGACGATGGTGCCAAAAGGCAGGCTCCAGATCTGACTCAGGCTTTGCCACGTGTCAGAGTCGTGCCACATCAATGCGATGACGCCAAACAGCACCGCCGACGCGCCAAAGACGATCCGTCCGTACAACGCCGTCTTCATACAGAAAAAGTAACAGATATCTCGGCCTGTAAGGTTGCAACAACAGACAAGCAATCCGGTATCATGTTCTTTCCCTCCAAGAATCCTCCGATACTCATGACATGTCAAAGCAGCTCGTACTTGGCGTCCTTGGAGCGATCTTCCGCGGCGTGGCCCGTTTTTGCCGGCTTGAGGATTCATGTTCATCGGGAAAGCCAGGAGCCGGGGGGATTTCCGGAACAGTTGGTCTTCGTACG
>DATNKA010000405.1:0-4624 GCA_035603655.1 Candidatus Acidiferrales bacterium
AACCCGGCGACCTATTCGGTATTGGTAAATCCATCATTGACGTTTGGAGCCAATGTCTCCCTGAGCTGCGGGTCTTTACCGGTGGGAGCGAGTTGCGGATTTTCGCCCACCACGCTTACTTTCAACGGGCCTGGTTCGCAATCGAGTACGCTGAGCCTGACCACCACAGCGCGTCCCGTGGTCACGATTAGTTCCGCGGGATGGCATGGCCCGTTTTATGCTTTATGGCTGATGGTCCCGGGAGTGGCCTTGTTTGGGTTGGGTAGCGCGAAACGCAGACGTGGTCGTATTCTGGGATTTTTCCTGCTCTGGACGCTGTTTTCACTGCTCGTCCTGCTGCCGGCCTGCAGCACCTCCAAGCAGCAGCAGACCGTTACTGGAACACCCGCGGGGTCCTACGAACCCACCGTGACGGCAACTTCCGGATCGTTCACGCAAACTGCGGCATTCAGCTTGACGGTTCAGTAAGACGGCACGGGCAAATCTTCGTAGGGCAAGCTTTCCCTTGCCACCTCGTCGAAAGAACCGATCGTCGAAGGAATGAGAGCGGGGTTAGGCTCCGGCGGAAAGCTTGTGATGGCTCTTGGATTCGGCAATCCCATATTGTCGAATCTTGTACAGCAGGGCTTTGTAGCTGATCTGCAGAAGACCGGCTGCCTGCTTGCGATTCCAGTTCGTTTGTTCGAGCGCCTGCCGGATGGCTTCCCCTTCGGCTTCGTCCTTGGCGCTGCGAGCCAGCGACTTCAATCCTCCGCTGGATTCGTTACCCCGGCTTCCGGAATCTGCGTGAGTGCCGCCACCGCCATCCTGACGTGGTTGCAGTTCTGCCGCGGCTAGGTTCTCGTCCCCCAGGATCAAGTAGCGTTTCAAAAAGTTATTCAACTCCCGCAGGTTACCGGGCCAGCTATGGCGTTGGCAGGCCTCCAGCAGCGATGGTGAAAGGGGAAGCTGCGGTCGCGCGTATTGCTCCGCCATCCGGGTCATAAAATGCTTGAGGAGAATAGGGATTTCTTCTTTGCGTTCGCGAAGCGGCGGCAGTTGTAAAGTGAACGCGTTCAGCCGGTAGTAAAGATCTTCGCGCAGCCGCTTGGTAGCCAAGGCCTGAGGAATGTCGATGTTAGTAGCCGCTAGAATGCGAACGTCCACCTTGATAATAGAGCGGCTGCCCAGTCGCGAGAATTGCTGGTCTTGCAGGACATGCAGCAGCTTGGCCTGCAGCGCCGGTGGCATCTCGCCGATTTCATCGAGCAGGATCGTGCCCTTGTTGCAGAGTTCGAACTTGCCCGGTTTGGCGTGGGTCGCACCGGTAAAGGCGCCCGGCTCATAGCCGAATAATTCACTCTCCAGAAGATCTGCGGGAACCGCCGCGCAATTCACTTTCAGGAACGTACGATGGGCGCGCCGTGAGAGTTTGTGAATCAGGCGCGCTAAAACCTCTTTCCCTGTGCCACTCTCGCCTAACAACAAAACTGGAATATCCACATGCGCCACTAACGCGGCTTGCGAGCGGATCTTGCGCATGGCCGGGCTCGCCGCGATGAAGAACAAGTCGTCGGCAACTTCCTCAACTTCGCCTCCGGGCGGCGTCTTGCCCTGACCAAGACACTGGTCGATCACCGCATCCAATTCCGCTTTCTGAAACGGTTTCGTCAGGTAGTCCTGCGCTCCCAGGCGCATGGCCTGCACAACCTTCTTCGTATCGTTCACGCAGGAAAGCATTACGACCCTGGTGCCGGGACGTTTCTGGCGGATCTGCTCCAGCGTTTCCAGGCCATCGATTCCCGGCATGAGCACATCCAGGAGCACGAGGTCCGGCTCCATGCCTTTGTCAATGCGCTGGAGAGCTTCTTCCCCAGTTGACGCGGTCTCTACCTTATAATCGTCGACTTCGAGCAGTGTACGGATGTAGCGGAGCATTGCAGGCTCGTCATCGACTAACAAAATCTTCGCGGTTTCGCTCACCGATTCTTTCCTTTGCCGACAGAACTAGAGTTAGGTTTGAAGGGAACAAGAAATGAAAATTTGCAGCCCGAGCCGGGATCACTTTCCACCCAGACTTTGCCACCCATACCTTGAACCAGGCGGCGTACAATCGAGAGCCCTAAGCCCATTCCGTCCTGATTCTCGTTGCTCGGCATCCGGAAGAAATCGTCGAACACTTCCTGATGAAACTCGGCCGGAATGCCCGGACCCGTATCAGACACGCTGACCTTGACTGAATTGGGTTGTGAATTGGTTTGTCGTCGTCTTTCGCCAGATGCCGCGGGTTGGGCCGTGGCGCGGCGCTCCCACATGTAAGGTTCCGCGTGCAACCATACCGTGCCGCCCGCTGGAACAAATTTAAAAGAGTTCTCCAGCAAGTTGGAAATCACACGCTCAAGTTTTGGGGAATCGACTGGAAACTCCGGCAGCCTGTCATTCGCCAAAAAGTAAAGAGCCAATCCTTTTTCCTGAAAACGGGTCGACCACAAGCGGCAAACATCGGACAGGCACTCGTTGATGTTGCCGATCGCGTATTGCATCTTTAGCCCGCCGGTTTCGAGGGCGCTGTAGGTAAGGAAATCCTGAATGAACTGCTGCAGCCGTTTACCACTAGCCTGCATGTCACTGAGAACTTCCCGCTGACGATCGCTGATCGGACCCAGTTTCTCGCTCTGCAAAAGTTCGACGTATCCGTTCAAAATCGCCAATGGAGTCTTCAAATCATGCGCTGCGGAGCCCAACGCGTTGGTTGTGCGCTGGAATCGCTGCTGCAATTCGGAGTATGCCTGCGGAAGATCTGCAGGGCTGGGCATCCCCGCTCCCAAACCCGGAGGCACGGGAACAACCGCGGCTCCTCTACCCGGCGGTGGAACACACAAATTCTTTTGCACGGTAGCCATAAGGAGTAAGGTGGTCTGCACAGAGAGGGAGGAGGCATTCGACCGTCACCGGCAGGAATGCTATAAGAAAATCGTATGCCAGGTTACTTTTCATTGTCAACGACAAATGCGACCCGATTACCCAAGTGTAGCAAAAGCTTGCATTCGCGGCCTGCGTTCGTGCGTAATCGAGAGCTTGTAGTCTAGCAAAGGTGACTCACGGTGGAAGACCATGCAAAGACGGCACTTTGGCGTGTTTTTTAAGCTGCGGAGTGGGTGTCGGCCCGAGTTTTGCTGGTTTGGTATGCGTTTGGGCGCGGATCTTACCGTTTACGAAGGATTGGCACCTGTGGTGCTTGGATTGCTGCATCAAAACTCGTAGGAAGGAGTGTGCGTGCCCCCAAAAATTCCAGCGGAAGAGCGTCGGCGGTGGCCGCGCTTGCCCCTGGCCATCCCCGTATTTGTCAGAAGCCGGATCGAGCAGGAAAAGGAATTCCTGGAGTTTGCCACCGCCCTGAATGTCTCAGCCGGAGGCATGCTCGTGGCCGTCCGCCGCTCCCTGCAGGATGTAGCGGAGGTGTCCCTGGAGATCCCAAGCGCCCCCCTGGCCGCTTTGGCTACCTTTCCCAAGGCCGCACGCGCCCTTCGTGCGAAGGTGCTCCGTACCGAGCACGCCGACACCTACAACTTGGTCGGCCTGAAATTCCTTCGACCACTGGTCGAATCCCGCCCCAGATTTAGAGCGCCACAAAGGAAACATTCTCCTGTTGTGTGAAAAACTTTTCTCTCGTGCCCCGTGTGACCTTCGCTACAACCCCACGGTCGGGATTACCCGCCACAGCCTTGCGCTATCTTTAGTAAGTTGCTTTTCCTCAAGAAGATAGACTAGCCTTACCAGGTATTGATCCGCGCCCCCGCGTTTGGTTCTCCGGATGCACGCAATACTGTGGCCGAGGCCATCAAGCCTTATGAGTTCTTCAACTACAATCAGTCCCCTAGTCCAACCCTTGGGAGAGATGCCTCCCGAGGCGGTTGTGTTCGGGGGTACGGAGGCAATGCGAGCTCTGCGTGAGCGGCTTGCCAAAATTGCCGGCGCAAACGTTCCCGTCCTCATTCAGGGAGAGAGTGGTACCGGCAAAGATATCATCGCCCGCATGATTCATGCTTCTTCGCCCTGGAAGAGCGGTCCATGGGTGAAGGTGAATTGTCCCGCCATTCCAGGGACTTTGCTCGAGAGTGAGCTTTTCGGCTATGAAAAAGGAGCCTTCACCGGCGCCTTCGGCACCAAGCCCGGTCGAGTTGAGATGGCGCACCGGGGCACGCTGTTCCTCGATGAGATCTCCGAACTCGACATGAGTTTGCAATCTAAGCTGCTGCAGTTGCTCCAGGACGGCCAGTTCTGCCGCATCGGCGCCCAGGAAGACAAGAAGGTCGAAGTGCGCGTGGTCTGCGCCACTAATCGTAAGCTGGAAGAAGAAATCGCCAACGGAACCTTCCGTGCCGACCTGTTCTATCGCATCAATGTCGTCAATCTGCACATGCCACCGCTGCGTGAACGGATTTCCGATCTTCCGGAACTCGTCACCTATTTCCTCGACTGCTATAACCGCAAATTTAATTCCCGAGCCAAACCGCTGTCTGCTGAATTGATGAATTCCCTGAGCAAATACCACTGGCCGGGAAACGTTCGCGAACTGGAAAATCTGATCAAGCGCTTCGTCATACTCGGCGTCGAAGACGCCATCTCCGGCGACCTACAGCCA
>DATNKA010000406.1:0-4285 GCA_035603655.1 Candidatus Acidiferrales bacterium
TTCGAGAATGTCGATCCAAACATCCGCTTGAAGTTCAAAGCGTTGTTGATCGGCATGCTCATACTCCGACATATCGGCGTACATCTTTCGGATGACTCCCGGTTCTTTCACGTGTCCTTCTTCGATGGCATTCCAATCGCGCCAGATCAGAATCACTTCGTAATCCCATGCGGGACTTTCTGCGCGGAAGCGCCGCTGGTAAATCTTCACGCTCTTAAGGAGGCCATCCTTCACGAACTGATTCATAACGGGATAGTGGTACTTCTTATAAAGCGTCAGCCACTCCGTGCGCTTCCCCGGAGGTACGCGGTAGTAGACCGCCATCGGAACCGGACTGTCGGCGGGCGGCGGAACATCGGTTGTCTGAGCGCCGGCGAAACTGAGACCAAAACTGAAGAGCAGAATAAGAATTGAACCTCTGAGGGTTGCTCGCATATCTAGGTGTTAAGTCCTCCTGAAGAATTCATGAAAAGAGACTAGGGGACCGTTCGTCGCGGTCCCCATTTCCCTCTTAGAACATCAACTTCAGCCCAAACTGGATCTGACGAGAAGATGTCTGGGTTGCGTCGATAACACCAGCACTGCCCACCTGGCTGCCGTCGGGATTAAACAGGGTGTTGTTGTCCAAGGGCGGGGCGAAGTTTGTATGGTTGAGGACGTTGAAGAACTCTGCGCGGAATTGAACATTGAAGTGTTCGGTCACCGGATTGTTCTTGAACAAAGAGAAATCCAGGTTGACGAGGCCAGGTCCATTGAGCGGATTTCGGCCGCTATTTCCGAGCAGGGTGTAGATCGGAGCGCCACTTGTTGTCGTGCCCTGCTGTGCCGGCATCGCAAAGCATTGCAGCTTGATGTAATTATTCGGATTTCCGGGATTAACCGCCGATCCACATCCCGGACCGGTCAGCCGATCGGGATAGGCGAACGGGTCGGTATTGTTGAGGCCAAGGGGATCGCCGCCGACCAAAACTGTAAATGGCGCTCCTGAACTGGCCTCCAGAACTCCGCCCACTTGCCATCCGTTGATTGCCCAACCCGTGAAGCCCGACATTGATTTTGCACCCGGTACTTGCCAGGTGCCGCTGACTACCAGATTCTTCCCCAGGTTGAAGTCGGACTGGCCTCTTCTGAGTTTCGGGTCGAAATAAAAAGGAAGGCTCGACGGAGAGTTCGAGAACTGGTCCCCCGCGATGGTCGAAGAACCGGTGTCGATAGTCTTGCCCCAGGTAAACGAGCTCTGCATTTCCAGACCGTGACTCAGTTTTCTTACGACGCCGACCTGCAGCGAGTCATAGTAAGAATCGGCCTGATAGGCAAGCCGATCTATGCGGCCTACGTTCGGATTTACCCTGGTCCCTATTCCTGCGCCTTGCGTGGCGTTGCTCGGCCACAGATAACCCGCTGAAGTAAGGGTGGGCAAGACGATGTCGGCATCATCGGTCCGGAACGGAAGGCGGATTCCGCGTGAACCCACATACGCGACGGTTAGCGAGGTTTCCGGCGCGATTTCTCTCTGGATGTTGAGATTCCATTCCATCATGTAACTGCGATGAGGGTTGGGATCTATGAACGCCGTTCGATAGCAAGACAAGTTGGGAAGCAGGCAATTCTGCGCGGACCGGTTGTAAGCATTCGTCGGAAAGTCGCCAGGCTGAAGGTTAGAAATCGTAATGTTCTGCGCTACAGGAGCTGACGCTGACGAAATGATGAGAAATTCGTAGGGCAAGGGAAGAACGTCAAATAAGCCAAACCCTCCGCGCACCGATGTCTTTCCCCCGCCGAAAGGATCCCAAGCGAAGCCAATTCTCGGCTCGAAATCCTTGGTCGTTGGATTTTGATTGAAATAAGGAGCGCCTACGGTGATTTGCGAGTCTGTCATGCTCTTCAGAGACGCCTGTTTGCCCAACGCCTCGGTGGGAATGGTGGTCATCTCGTAGCGGAGACCGAGGTTCAATGTTAAGTTCGAACGAATCTTCCAGTCGTCCTGAATGTATCCACCGAATAGCGTCTCCCGGATGGCACGCTCAGTGGCGGATGACGGAATTGTTGCGCTGAATACGATCGGTTGATTGGTAAGAAACGCGGAAAGCGAGGGGAACACAAAGTTCCCGTCATCGAAGAAGTGAAAGAGGTTATTCGACTGCATGCGCTCCACGGCAAAGCCGAACTTCAGCGAATGCGTTCCCCGCGTCATGAAAGCGTCGTCATAGCCCTGGAAGGAGTTCCATCCGAACGTGAAGTTCGGGAATCCATCGATCCCGCCGAAGAACGTACTGATTCCCGGCACCGAGATGAACGGAGCGTCTTTCCCCGGAATCGATCCCAGAGCCGGGTCCGTAGCTAAAGGATTCGCTCCCGGGTTGGTCAGAATGTTAGCCTGGTTTCGGCTGAACCCGAATCGCACCGAGTTTGTCAGCTGCGGGCTGAAGATATGGGTCTCTTCCAGACTCACGAACGGCCGCGAATTACTGTTGAAGAAGCTCTCATTGTTCAGCGGATCCGGATTCAGAAGTTGTGTCTTATCTAAGAGGAATGTGCCGGAAAAAATGTCCTTTGCCGAGAAATCGTGGTCCACTCTCGCCGTATAGAAGTTCCCGCTTCCAACTTGCTTCGTCACGACGCTGTAATTCGCTGTGTCTCCTCCAGGAAGGACTGCGCCGTTTGGCGTATGCCAGAACTGAAGATAGGGTGCCACTGCCGGATCGACCGTGACATTCCCGGTTGAGAGAATTCCCTGACGAGCGTTATTCGAAGGCACGATGTCGACCTGCGTGCTGCTCAGTGATTGTCGCAATCCTTCATAGTTAAAGAAGAAGAAAGTCTTGTCCTTGACGATTGGCCCGCCAATCGCAGCGCCGAATTGGTTTCTCCGGAACGGCGGCACCGTCGGACCGTCGAAGTAGTTCCGCGCATCGAGAGCGCTGTTGCGAAGGAACTCGTATGCGCTTCCGTGAAACCTGTTGGTTCCGGATCGTGTAATCGCGTTGATGACACCGCCGGAAGTTTTTCCGTATTCGGCCGAATAGTTGGTCGTCAGCACGGAAAACTCTTGAATCGCGTCAACACCCGACAGGGAGCCAAGAACTCCGCCGGGTGCGCCGTTGGTGTAGTCGTTGAAGCTGATGCCGTCGAGGCGATAGTTATTTTGCGTGGGTCGAGTACCGGCGACGCTGAGCTGATTTCCGAACCCTCGCGCACCTCGCACCACGTCGGCTGAACCGACCCCGCCGATCGACGACTGGTTGCGTACCTGGTCAATGCCGGGCTGCAGAGTGGCCAACTGCGTCCAGTCGCGCCCATTCAAGGGCAACTCTCGCACCGCGTTGCCGTCCACTTCGTCTCCCAGGCTCGAAGTCGCAAGCTGGACGCCCGAGACTTGGTCGGTAACGTCAACCTCCGCCGTTGCCTGTCCAACTTTGAGCGCAACGTTTATAGTCTGCTCTGCGCCGACGGCAAGATCCACCTCGGCGATGCCCGCTGAGAACCCAGTGGCCGACACTTTGACTTGATACTTCCCAGGCAGAAGGTTGGGCGCGGTGTAGAAGCCGGAGGAGTTTGTGTTGACGACTCGCGTTGCCCCCGTGGATGTACCTTGAATCGTTACCTGCGCATTCGCGATGACCGCTCCGCCGGCATCGCTCACCGTTCCGAGGATGGTTCCACCCGCCACCTGAGCTCGAAGGGGTTGAATGCTGAGTAGTAAAATCGCCGCTAATAACAACCGCAACATCGCTGAAGGTTCGAAGGAATTTGCTTTCATTTTCATGCTATTCCTGCCTTTTCCGTCGGGAGGACGATTAGGAACGTAGGTGAACTGGTTTACGGAGAAACCGAGCCGCCAAGGCGAGATCAATCGTCAATCGTGAGAGTTCCGTTGACGTAATCGAAAGCCTTGCAAACTCGAGGACTCTCTGCGGCGATCCAAACAGGACTGCGCTGCCAGACTTGTTTGGTATTAGCGACTCAGCGAAGAGGAAAGTGACAACGGAGTCACTGCCTGACATGAACCCGGAAAAACGACCTTGAAAAGCAAGCGACGAACGGCCACCAAGTTCGGGATGATTCCCGAGGAAATTTGGATTCGACTTAGCAAATCCCCAAACGCGGCGACCCAAACGGCCTGCAAGTCTGCCTACTTGGCAAAATCGGCGATGGTGGGTCCGGCCATGGTTTGTCGAACATAAGAAACGATAGCCTTGCCTGACTCTGACAAGTGCGTTTGTAAAGCCATCACCGCTGTCTCTGCGTCCTGATTCCGGCAGGCTGCGAGGATCTCGCGATGGCC
>DATNKA010000407.1:0-4085 GCA_035603655.1 Candidatus Acidiferrales bacterium
GTGGCGGTGCGGACTCCGGGCAGCTGTTCGAGGCGGGATTTGACTTGGGCGCTGATGTTGACGTGCTCGGGACAGCCTTGTGACGTGAGGGTCAGGTCGACTGTGACGTCTTGTTTGTCGTCTGGCGCGGCGGTGAACTGGACGGAGTAAATAAGGCCGAGATCGACAATATTGACGGGGATTTCGGGATCGTAGCAACTCTTCAGAGCGCTGAGAACATCTTGTTCGGTGACGGTGGGCATTCGGTCCCCTTCCAGGAAGAACTTCTTCCAGTGTACCGTAGGACGGCTGTTTACTCAGGATAACGCTATAAAATCTTCAGTACGGAGAACGCTGGGGTCGAGAGGGTAAGAAATCACTACATGATGAGTGAAGAAGCGAAGAAGAGGATTCAGATTGCGCTTGCGTTGGCCATCGTGGTTGCGGGCCTGCGCGCGGGATACATCCTTTATCAGCGGCATGAAGATTATGTTGCGGCTCAGAAGCAGCAGCAGGCGAAAGCCTCGGGCTATTCGAACGCGGATTACTACGTCACGCCAAAGAAACTGTATCCGTTTGATTTGAAGTCGGCGAAGCAGTTGACGCTGCAACCGGTATGGGTGAAGGAAGGATATCGATACACCTATTATCCGTACGATGCGGCGCGGAAAAAGGCAAATTTTGGGCGTGAAGCTGGACTGCTTTTGCCGATTGAGCGGATGGAAATCAAGGATGTAGTCTCGGACGCTGCGGCCGGCAAGCGCCAGATAATGGCCGTGTTTCAGAAGGAAGGGGCGAGTTTCGCGGTGCCGATCGGATTCGAGATGGAGGGACAATACAAGATTTATTCGGATGAAATGTTTTTTGTGGAAGATCCTCACGACCTCTATAAGCATTGGCCGCCGGATGTGTGGCAGGCGATCGAGCGGCATGAAGTGAAACCGGGGATGGATGAACTGCAGGCAGATTTCGCGATCGGGATGGGAGTGCCCGATGCGGGCGTGTCGTCTGACGATAAGACGGTGCGATATCCGAACGGAGGGAAACCCCTGGTGGTGAGTTATCGTGGGGGGAAAGCGACCGAGATCAAGCCGGGGGTGTAGGTAGTCGGAATCCCCACCCTTTCGCTAAGCGCGAGAAGGGCGGGCATCCATTTGACGGTTGATAAATGGCGGCTTATTTCAGGGCGGCTAAGGCTTTTGAGACCTCGTCGATGTCGGGGACTACAGGAATGTCGTAGTTTTTGTGCCAGGCGAGTTTACCGTCGCGGTCAATGATGGAGATGGCGCGGCCGGTGATGCCCTTGTCTTCGAGATAGACCCCATACTTGGCGGCGACGGCGCCGCGCGGGTGGAAATCAGCGAGTAGCGGGTACTGGATACCCATCTTATCGGCGTAGGCCTTGTGGGACCAAACGCTGTCGACGCTGACGCCAAGGACTTGCGCATCAAGCTGCTCGAATTGCTTCTTGTCGTTTACGATGCAGACGTGTTCCTTGGTGCAGACCGGGCTCCAGTCGAGTGGATAAAAGACGAGGACGACGCGCTTCTTGCCGCGGAAATCGCTGAGTTTTACTTCTTTCTGATCCTGATCTTTCAGTGAGAATTCCGGAGCAGGTGCGCCCACGTTTGGTGACATGATTCCTCCGTGACAATCCATTCTACCGTTTTTTCGTTCCTGCCCATCATGGCAGTATGTTTACGACGCGTCTCGGCTTCGAATCGGGGTCTCGGGAGTTCATGAATTCGACCGAATTCGCGACAAGTACTCGCGTTTCGCTGAGACCAATCCGAATTGCACCGACGAAGGGTACATTGCAAAATTAAAATTTGACGATTGGCTGGCCGAAAAACATCTATCTAATCCATTCAGCCTTCCTCTATTCGGTTCTAACTCGCTCCCGCGGTTCGATCACAAGCAGTGTGATCGGCTCGGTTTGCCGGGGGGCAACGGAGGGGAAATTTGACGCCCCAGAGCTGGGAATCGATTGCAGGCCCAGCGTTTGCGGCTGCCTTTCCAGGAGCATCACAACATGTCCGCGGACAAACTCGCATACATAAGCTTCAATCTCACGCCAGCGGCTTCAACACGGTAGAAAGCCCGAGCCTGAGCCTACGCTTTCAACGAAAGCTCTCTGGGTCGGTTTAGTGCGTGCCAAGACGCCACCGACATGCACTAATTTGCGGGGCTACTTCACCACAGGAGAATTGGTGTCGGCGGGTTTTTCTTCGTCGCCGTGAATTTTGCCGTCATCTTCGGCATAGAAAGAGCGATGCTGGGCATCGAGGTGCTGAGGGCTCATGGTGAGGATGAAGCTGTCTTTCTTGCCTCTGAATCCGGCGGTGTAGTCTCCGCGCTGAGGGTCGACCATGCGCTTCGTGAATGAGCCCGAGTGTACGAGTTCGGAAAGTGAAGTGGCGAAGTGGCTGTACTGTTTTTGAAACCTACGCTGCGCGCGAATGACAACGCGCATGTAGGCAAGAGCGGCGGCTTCGGAATCAGAGCGCGCCGGGTCGCCGGGAAATTTCGGCTGGTACGTAGAGGTAGAAGTCTGTGCGGCGAGAGGCGAAGTCAACAAAGACAGGCTCATCGGGGCGAGTGCGTAGCCGATGATTACGACGAAAAGACCAGTCCAACTTTTTGTCATGCAAATTATTCTCCACCCAGTAGCCGGCCAGAACTAATCCGCCACCCCGCCATTAAACAGTTATTAGGAGGGCTTTTTCATGTTACTCCCGTAATTCGACTTCGGTCACGTGCTCTTTGCATTGCGGGGAATTGCCGCTATGCTCTTGTTACGTAACTACGCGTCACAGAGAAACCTATGAAAGCAGCCGTAGCGAGAAAACCGATTATCAAAATTGCCGTGGTAGAGAGCGACCCCCTGAGATTTGTGGGATTTCGCGCGCTGTTCGACACTGAGCCCGAGTTCGAACTGATCTCCGCAGGCCTGCCTGAGATTTCCACATTGCAGGACGTAGACCTGATCCTGCTCGGAAACCGCTCTGGTCAAAATTTGTTTGACGTGATGGCTAGCCTGAAGGCAACGCGTCCCGATCTGCGGATTATAGTGACCGGGTCCGGAGTGGACGAAGAGACCATTCTTAAGGCGATTGCGTCCGGGGCCAAGGGCTACGTGGATGAGGCGGCGTCACCGGCGGAATTCGTGCAGGCTATTCGCATTGTAAGTCAAGGGTCGGTGTGGGCGCCGCGCAGAGTGCTTTCCATGTTCATCGAGCGCGTGTCGTCGGCGCCGGGGAGGATTTTTCCCGCCGGCCGTGTCACGTTCACCGATCGCGAAAAGGAAGTATTGGAAATGCTGGTGGCGGGGCGGTCGAATAAAGAGATTGGCGCGCAGCTCGGAATTGAAGAGCGCACGGTGAAGGCTCACGTAGCGAAGTTGATGCGCAAGGTCGGCGTGCAGAACCGGATTGCGCTATCGGTGCATGCGATTACGCATTCGCTGGTAGCCGCGAAGTAGAGATTCCGAGAGACACTCCCGAGTAACTTTGGGACGATGACCTCAGTAATCTTGCAGCGAAACCGAGGGCCCGGCATACTCGCCTCACCTACCACAGAACCTGGGAGACGGGGTTGGAAGTGGCGATTAGGGTCACTACTTTCAGCCCCGCATTTTTTTGCCCCGATTCACTCCACCTCAAGTTTAGGGAAATACGACTTTTTAGGAAGCACGACCTCGGGCGGTCGAAGCTCTCGCGCCGACTCCCCATAGAACGGCGCAACTTCATTTACAATCCAAGTACTAGATCCCAGTGAATCTTTTTTCAGTGGTGAGGAACCATGAAGAAGCTTGCTTTGCTGACCCTACTCTTGTCTCTGGGCTCATTTGCCCTTCCGGTGGGCGCCCAAACGCCGGACCAACCCGAATCGAAGGCTTCGGACCGGGTGCAGTCGGCCGCGGAAGTGCTTGACGCAATCCAGGCAGCGCCCGATTCCGGCATCCCCAACGAAATTATGGGGTCGGCAGAGTGCGTGGCCGTGGTGCCCTCCATGCTGAAGGGCGGATTCATTGTGGGCGCCAAGTACGGGCGCGGGTTGGCCAGTTGCCGCACCCCCAAGGGATGGAGTGCGCCCGCGTTTTTCAC
>DATNKA010000408.1:0-8199 GCA_035603655.1 Candidatus Acidiferrales bacterium
TACCCAGCATTGTCCGGGCATGGAGAGCCACTTACTGTTCACGTTCTCCAACGGCGTGGAGCAGGGCGATGAGCGCACTTTCCTCCAGGAAAACAATATCCCCTACCTGGTGAAACCTTTCGAAGTGGCGGATCTCATTTCGCAAGCCCGGCGCCTTTTGCAGAAAGCGCACGCGGCGACGGCTTCCGCCTGATTGTCGTACCCGATAAAAAATTGAAAGACAATTACTTTGGGTCACAACTGCGCGCGCAGGGTCTTCACCAGGCGGCGAAGAGCTTTGTCATTGCGCCGGTACCAGCGCCACTGACCCTGCTTAACCGCGTCGACTAAACCAGCTTTCGTTAGGACCGCCATATGATGCGAGATGGTAGGTTGCGAGAGATTCACTCCTGCTTCGATGTCGCCGGCGCACAAACCCGAATTCTTGCCCACGGGGGTGGCGGAGTGTTCCTTTAGCGTCCGCAGAATACGACGGCGCGTGGGATCAGCGATCGCTTGCAGCATTCGGTCGAGAGAGGGCAGCAAATTAGTCATGGGTCCGAGAGTCAGGCGTCAAAAACGGACATGTTTCAGAAATTGACGGTTGTCAATATACAGCACCAAGATATGAAATCATCTGACGCGCTGCCGCGAGGCTCGCAGCCACTCAATGCGGCTGAACTCAAGATATCGCACATCGCTTTCCGGTAGAGAACAATTGGATTGGTCAAGCTGACCGGCCAGCGTGCCACCGCGAATCCAGTAGCCGGTGGCATCCTGCTTAAGAATCGTCGCATCAAGTGCGTCCATGCCGTGCAACTTGAAAATAACGCGCCGGTTCAACAACCGGTCAGGCTTCATAGAGGGACTTCATTTCTTAAGGATTGGATTATATCCGTCGCTGATCAGACGGGAGCGCATGGTCTCGGCTTCTTTGATATCGCCGAACGGGCCGACCTGCACGCGAAACAGCTTGTCAACCGTGGGGTTGCTCGCCACAAATGCAGGATACAGTTTTGTTTTAAGGGCATCCACCAAAGAGTCGGCATCGTCTTGCTTACTCACCGCAGCAACCTGCACGAAGTAACCGGTGGCGGGGACCGGAGCCATGGGATCGGGCGGATTGGAAGTCTGAGGCGATTCACCCGACGAAGATGAGCCAGCGGAAGATGTGGAAGATGCAGCCGTCTGCTGACGGTTCGCATCCGTGGTGGCCGCAACCGCGGCTGCTGAGGTCAGTTGCGGATTCGCGTTCTGCTGCTCCACAGCTTTATAAAACGTCATTGGCGTGGACGCTGCTGCACCCGAGCCGCCGGGTTTGGCCCCCTGGGCTGCTCGCAGTGGGGCCAGCGTCGCTGCTGCGGCGAGGCCGGAGTCAGATTTCCGTCCTAGCGTATAGCCGAGCGCAAAAAAAACGGCGCAGATGCCTACCAGACCAAAAAAAAGCCCAAGTAGTTTCGCTGTGCCTAAAGTGATTTCAGTATCCTGTGAAGAAGCCATAACCATTCCTTAAAAAGTGGTGTGAATGTGTACCTATGCGGACCTCGCGACGGGCTCCGGCTCATTGCCAGCTTTGCCTAACACCTTTTGAAGGCCGGAGAAGAAATCCACCGGCACGGGAAAAATGACCGTCGTATTCTTCTCGACGCCTATTTCCGTCAAAGTCTGAAGGTACCGTAGTTGAACGCTGACCGGTTCTGTCGCCAACAGATGGGCTGCGTCCACCAGTCGCTGGGCCGCCGAGAACTCTCCCTCGGCGTGAATAATCTTGGATCGCTTCTCGCGCTCCGCCTCGGCCTGCTTCGCCATTGCCCGCAGCATGGATTCCGGCATATCGACTTGCTTCACCTCAACGTTCGTCACTTTTACTCCCCAGGGTGAAGTGTGCATGTCAAGAATGCTTTGCAGCCGCAGGTTGATTTTTTCGCGGTGGGCAAGGAGTTCGTCAAGTTCCTGCTCGCCAAGCACAGAGCGTAATGTGGTCTGTGCAAACTGCGAAGTCTGGTAAACGTAGTTGGAAACCTCTACGACGGCCTTGCTGGGATCGATCACACGCAGAAAAATAACAGCGTTCACTTTCAATGTAACGTTGTCGCGCGTGATGATGTCTTGCGGCGGAACTTCGAGCGCTTCCTGGCGCAGCGAGACGCGCACCATGCGGTCCATTGGAGCCAGCACCCATATGACTCCAGGCCCTTTCGCTTTCGGGTAGAGGTGCCCGAAACGGAAGATCACGCCACGTTCGTACTCGGCAAGGATTTTGATTGAACTGAGCACGTAGAGGGCGATGATAACGACGACGACTGCGCCGAATCCAAAACTAAATTCCATACTGATGCCTCCACGCCCGAAACGTTCGACTGCTACTGAGGCGGATTGTAACGCAATGGACGAGCAGGAGCGTGGAATTCGGACGCATCCGTTGCTTGCGTTGGTGCGCGGGCCAGCTAGGGAACAATAGTTGCCTGTGCGGGGCGGTTTACAATTAGCGGTTCGACCTGAAGCACAAGACCGTCAATTCGGCGCACCACCACCGCCTGCCCCGCAGACACGTCGGAGGAGGAGACGGCGTCCCAGAGTTCGCCATGAACAAATATCTTTCCTCTCGGGGAAACCGTAGTTTGGGCAACACCGGTTTGTCCCACCAGTCCTTCGACGCCGGTGACAACCTTGTTCCGTCTAGCCTTAAGAGCTAGCGTCATAAGGAATGCCGTAATCAATCCCAGCGGAACACTCACAGCCAGGGCCGTCATCAGATGGACCCGCATTTCCGGAATGGGCGAGTCGATCAGCAACAGCCCTCCCAGCGTAAGCAGCGAGATGCCGCCGATCGTGAGAACGCCGTGGCTCGCAAACTTGGCCTCAGCGGCAAACAGAGCGAAAGCCCCCAGGATCAGAATCAGTGCGGCAAAACGCGTAGGTAACAAATTCAGAGCGAAGGCTGCGATCAAAATGAAAACGACGCCTACGGTGCCCGGAATGACGGCGCCGGGATGATTGAATTCCGCATAGAGCGCGAGGGCGCCGATGGCGAGCAGAATAAACGAAATGTTCGGATCCATCAGATAGCCAAGGATGCGTTCCTTTAATGTCATGCCAAAGGGTGCGATCGTCTGGCCGGAAAGCTTCAGCGTTACTTCCTGTCCGGTGAAGCGCTTAAAAGTCCTGTTCTCCATCTGGCGAAAAAGATCGTTCTCGCTGGAAGCAACGTAATCGATCAGGTGCTGCGACAGCGCCTCCTGCTCGGTGAACGACTTGGACTCGAGCACAGCACTTTCAGCGACCTCGACATTGCGCCCGCGTTTGGAGGTGACCGAGCGCATCAAAGCCGCGGTATCGTTCTCGATTTTGCGTTTCATCTCGTCGTCAACCTTCGGCGCGAACGGGCCAATCAAGACGGGATGTGCTGCCCCAGCGTTGGTCCCCGGAGCCATGGCGGCGACGTCGGCGGCTTCGAGGAGAAAGATTCCCGCAGAACCGGCGCGGCTGCCGCTGGGTCCGACGTAAACGATAATCGGAACCCTGGACGAAGTTATCTTTTCGATGATCCGGCGGGTGGAGTCGACCAGCCCGCCGGGCGTATTGATCTCGAGCAATACAGCCTGGTCGTTGCGTCGTTCCGCCTCGTCGATGGCGCGGGAGATATATTCCTGCGTGATCGGCTGAATAGTGTCATCGACAACAATTTTAAGAATTTCTGCGGACGATCCCGAACCAAGAAACAATACTGCTGCGAGGCCGAGAAGAATCCGCGAAAGCGAAATGATTTTCATCGGGCCCGCCTGAAAGCAATATTCTTACTCCTATTTGTGGGTCTCCGCAGGAATTTTTCGTTCTTCCTTGACCAACTGACGATTCTCGGACCCCAGCCCGGTCCATCCCGGAAGACTCGTCCCGCCGGTGATCAGCCGTGCGCCGCGCTCGTATGTGAAATACGACCAAGCCCACTGAATCAGGACGAGCACACGATTCTGGAATCCGATCAGGAATAAGATGTGGATAAACAGCCAGGCAAGCCACGCCATGAATCCAGAAATATGAACCTTGCCAAACTGCGCGATGGCCGCGGCGCGGCCAATAGTAGCCAGGTTCCCTTTGTCCCGGTAATGAAAGGGCTTTCGCTGCCCGGAATGATCCGGCGAAATGTCAGCCATTCCCTGACGAATAAGCTTAGCGACGAAGCGCCCTTCCAAAATCGCCACCGGCGCAACCCCGGGCAACAAGTTGCCGGACTGATCCTTGAGCGCGGCGAGATCGCCGATGACGAAAACCTCCGGATGACCGGGAATACTCAGGTCGGGTTGGACAAGGACGCGTCCCGCGCGATCCACCGGCGCGCCCAGTTTCTTGCCCAGAGAAGAAGCCGCCACTCCAGCGGCCCACAAAATGACCGACGCTTTCATGCTTGCGTTGCCCATGGAAATAGTGCCGGGCTCAATCTTCGTGACCATGGCGCTGGTGAGCACTTCCACGCCGAGACGCTGCAGTTGTTCCAGCGCGCTGCGGGAAAGATCCTCCGGATAAGATGGCAGTACCCGCGGCCCGCCTTCGATCAGATGTATCTGTGTACGCCGGGGATCGATCGAGCGGAAATCGTTGGCGAGAGCGTGACGGCAAATCTCGGCTAAAGTTCCGGCTAGTTCCACTCCCGTCGGCCCGGCTCCAACCACAACAAAATTCAGCGGATCGGTCACTTCCCCCGCGGAGGCCCTCCGCTCAGCTAATTCGAAGGCCAGCAGAACTCGGCGCCGGATTTCGAGCGCATCCTCAATTGTTTTAAGTCCGGGCGCGAGAGTCTCCCACTCGTCGTGACCGAAATAGGCATGGCTGGCGCCGGCGGCCACAATGAGAGAATCATAAGGAACGTCCTGATCGGCTATATGCACCACCCGCCGTTCGAGATCGAATCCCGTAACTTCGGCCATTAGCACTTGGATATTTTTGTGTCGATGAAGAATCGATCGGATGGGCTCGGCAATTTCCCCCGGCGAGAGACCCGCAGTGGCCACCTGATAGAGCAGCGGCTGGAAGGTGTGATAATTCTTCTGGTCAATGATGGTGATATTCACGTCGGCGCCAGCCAGCGCCGTGGCTGCATTCAGCCCACCGAACCCCGCTCCCACGATAACCACTCGATGTGTAGCCTTGCCGTTCATAGCATCACTCTATAAGATTCAGCGCGATGACAATCGGCTCCAGAAGTTCTGAAAAGGCGAATCCTCCCCTTGCCGGCAGATGGCTTATTCCCTCCATAGGGGACTTGATTTTCGTCGCCTTGCTGGGGCTGCTGGGGTTCACAACTCTGTCGGTGCGATTGCTGGGGGACGCTGGAATTGGTTGGCATATACGTACCGGGCAGCTGATCCTCGCTACCCACTCGATTCCCCGCGTTGATCCATTTTCTTCGACTATGGCCGGCCATCCATGGTTTGCCTGGGAGTGGCTCTACGATGTCTTCGTCGGGTGGTTGGATAGTGCCGCTGGGCTGAACGGAGTCGTCTTTCTCACCGCCGCGATCATCGCTCTGACATTTTCGTGGAGCTTTCGTTTGCTTCTCCGGCGCGGTGCAAACTTTCTCGTGGCTCTTGGCCTGGTGCTCCTGGCCGCATCGGCAGCCATGATCCACTTCCTCGCACGCCCTCATGTTGTGAGCTGGTTGTTCGCTGTGTTGTGGTTTTGGATTTTAGAATCCTCCCAGAACAAGCAACCCGGCTCGTTCGCCGAAGCTGGCCAGGGCTGGCTTTTGTGGCTCATTCCGCTCCTGACACTGGTGTGGGTAAATACTCATGGAGGCTTTCTGCTGGGCTTCGCCCTTCTTGGGATTTACTGGCTCAGCGCGGTCTGGGATTATTTCCGGCTGAAGGATGATCGCTTAGAAAATCTGGTGGACAAGATACGAGCAGGGAAGCGGGCGCGAAAGCTTGCGCTCATTGGCGTATTCAGCACCCTGACCACACTGATGAATCCCTACGGCTGGAGATTGCACGTCCATATCTATCGCTATCTTTCTAATCGTTTCCTGATGGATCATATCGACGAGTTTCAATCTCCTAATTTTCATGGTACCGCCCAGAAGTGTTTTGCACTGCTGCTGCTGCTCACTTTAATCGTGTTTGCGACCAAAAGACACAGGAGTAGCGACATCACCACGAGCGACCTACTGCTAACGCTCTTTGCGGTCTATTCGGGCCTCTATGCTTCGCGGAATATCCCGGTGTCGGCGCTGCTGTTGATTCTGGTGATTGGCCCGCGACTGTGCGATGCACTTCTACCGTTGCAAGAATTGTGGGCTGGGTGGCGGGTCGCATCGAAATCGCAAGCTGCGACATCTCCGGATTTCTTTCACAGAATGCAGGTCATCGAGTCAAGCCTCCACGCCCACCTCTGGCCCGTCGTGGCAATCGTGCTTACCTGCTGGATTACCTTTCATGACGGCAGACTGGGTGTCGCCCAAGTGATGGACGCACACTTTGACTCCAAGCGCTTCCCGGCGGACGCCATAACGTATCTGGAAAGCCAGAAGGCAGAGGGACCGGTGTTCGCTCCCGATAACTGGGGCGGCTATTTGATTTATCGTGTTTATCCACAAATAAAAGTGGCGGTCGATGACCGCCATGATTTCTACGGTGAACAATTTCTCAAGTCCTATTTGAACTTGGTGCACGTCGAACCGGGGTGGAAAAACCTTCTCCAACGGTATCCCGTTCGATATGTCGTTAGTCCCAAGGGCTCCGCCTTAGCGAGCATTCTGGCCGAAAGCGCAATCTGGCAGCCTGTCTACAGCGACCCGGTCGCGGTCATCTTCGTTCTCGCCAAACCAACTACTCGATAGCGGAAGGGCGAATGACTCTTCGGGCGTGAACCTCTTTGCTCTCGCGCCTGATAGACTTTCCTCGTGTCCCGCCCTACTCATCTGGAATGCACCCGTTGCAGCCAGCATTTTCCGGCCGATCGTCCCCAAACCGTTTGTCCGGAGGACGGCGGAATTCTATATGCCCGCTACGACCTCGCCACTATCAAGAAGACTTTCTCCCTTTCATCGCTGTTGCCCCTTGCTCCTACGATGTGGCGATACGATGCCGTCCTTCCCGAAGCGCCCCCCGTCACTCTCGGCGAAGGTTTCACTCCCATGCTGCGCAGCCGCGAATACCCCGGGGTCGTCATCAAAGACGAAGGCCTGAATCCCACTGGGTCTTTCAAAGCTCGCGGCCTCTCCGCCGCGGTCACGATGGCCCGCCATTTCGGCCTCAAAAAGCTTGCCATTCCTTCCGCCGGAAATGCCGCTGGAGCCCTGGCTGCCTACGCCGCCGCCGCCGGTATCGAAGCCCACATCTTCATGCCCAAAGATGTTCCCCTGGCCAACCGCGTCGAGTGCGATTACTACGGAGCGCATGTCACTCTGGTTGATGGTCTCATCTCCGACTGTGCCCGCAAGGTCGCCGAACTCAAAGAAAAACCAACCTGGGCGGCGGAGGGATGGTTCGACGTTTCCACTACTAAAGAGCCCTACCGCGTCGAAGGTAAGAAAACCATGGGCTACGAGATCGCCGAACAGCTCGGTTGGAAACTCCCGCAGGGCGTCATCTATCCCACGGGCGGCGGAGTTGGTCTCCTGGGTATGTGGAAAGCCTTCGAAGAAATGGAAGAACTCGGCTTCATTGGCTCCGAGCGTCCGAACATGATCAGCGTCCAAGCTTCCGGATGCGCCCCCATCGTCAAAGCATGGGATGAAGGCCGCGCCTCCGTGGAAATGTGGCCCCACGCATCGACGGTCGCCGCAGGCCTCCGGGTTCCAAAACCTTATGGCGATTACCTGATGCTGGACATTCTGAAAAAAAGCGGAGGTCTGGCGTTAGCCGCCACCGACACAGAAATTTTCGCCGCTACTCGTCACTGGGCAAAAGTGGAAGGCATCTTCGCCGCCCCCGAAGGCGCGGCGTCCCTCGTCGCTTATCAGAAGCTGTTAGCCAGCGGTTTCTTCACGCCAGACGATACGGTCGTCCTGTTCAACACCGGTTCGGGATTGAAATACCTCGACGTGCTGGACACTTCGAGTGTGGCGCCCTCGCCAGCGTCTCGCGCCCTCGCCGGAGTCATCGGACCATACTAGGGAAACACTGACATTAGCTAGTTGCGTGTCTTCAAAAGTTCCAGCGTTCGGGGCCGCGACATGCTGCTCACCCCCGTTAGGGTTCGGGCGTGAACCAAGATTGCCAATCG
>DATNKA010000409.1:0-18579 GCA_035603655.1 Candidatus Acidiferrales bacterium
ACGATGCCAACGAACGCCAGCCATCTGCCCAATTCAGCCATGGAGCGAGTTGTCCTCGGGGTTGCGTGACTGTACTATTGAGTGTTCCCCAAAGCGACCGCCTTTTGCAATAATTACCCAGCATTGGTTCTGCAGGAGTGATTCCCGCAAAACAATTAGTTTGCCACTCCGACCATACTCAATTTTGCAACTAAGCCCCCGACTTGCATCGATTTCATCGCAGCTTAGTCCTGAGTCCGACGATTTCAAGGAGGTTTGTGGTGACAGCCCTCAAAGCTTCAATTCTTCGCCTTGTCCTAGTCGCCTTTTTCGCGATTTGCGTTCTTGCCGCCGGCGCACCCTGCGCCTTCTCGCAGAATGTTCTTACTTACCATAACAACAATGCTCGCACCGGAAGCAATCCCTCCGAGGCTACGCTCAACCTCAGCAATGTTAATGCTGCTTCATTTGGGAAGCTGTTTACCTTGTCGGTGGATGGCCTTGTCGATGGCGAGCCGCTGTACCTGTCTGCGGTACCCATCCTGGGCAGTGGCACTCATAACCTCCTTATCGTGGTGACAGAAAACGATTCAGTTTATGCCTTCGACGCCGATACAGGCACGGGGATCTGGCACAGCCGCACGCTCAAGTCTGGCGAGACTCCATCGGATGACAGGGGTTGCAGTCAGGTCGCTCCCCAGATCGGTATCACTTCCACGCCCGTGATCATCCGGCCAAAGGGATCAAACGGAGTGATCTATACCGTATCCATGTCCAAAGATTCTTCCGGGAACTATCATCAGCGGCTGCATGCCCTCGACGCCGCAACGGGGAACGAACTGTACAAAGGTCCCGTCGATGTTGTGGCCAAGTACCCCGGGACCGGCGATGACAGCTCTGGTGGGGATGTCATCTTCAATCCGGCTCAATATAAGGAACGCTCTGGGCTGCTGCAGTATGGCAACACAATTTACCTGGCCTGGGCATCGCATTGCGACATTCGCCCTTACACGGGCTGGGTGATGGGCTACAACGCGACGACACTGGCCCAGACGACGGTGCTGAATGTGACTCCCAACGGCAACGAAGGCGCGATTTGGGGCGCGGGTGCAGGACTTACCGCGGATGGAACGGGCAACATTTTTTTCCTCGACGCCAACGGCGTCTTCGATACCAGTTTGAATTCTGGCGGCTTCCCGAGCAGCGGCGACTATGGCAATGCGTTCATCCGACTTACGACCAAAGGTGGACTGGCAGTCGCAGACTATTTCGAAATGGATAACGGAGTGCAGGAGAGCGATAGCGACACTGACCTGGGCTCGGGCGGAGCCTTGTTGTTGCCCGGGATGAAGGATTCCTCGGGCACCATCTGGAATTTGGCGGTCGGCGCGGGAAAAGACTCAAACCTCTATGTGGTCAATCGTGCCTCCCTGGGTAAGTTCAATGCGAAGAAGAACAATATTTACCAGGAGTTGCCAGGAGTGTTGCCGGGGGGAATCTGGTCGATGCCGGCTTTTTATAACGGAAGGCTTTATTTTGGGCCGGTGGGGCAGCCTCTTCTCGAGTTTGAATTTAAGAATGCGAAGCTGTTACCCGCTCCAGTCGCAAAGACCAGCAATGCTTTCGGGTATCCCGGCGCCACTCCGAGCATTTCAGGCAGTAAGAGTTCGAATACGATTGTCTGGGCAGCTGAGAATAGTAATCCTGCAGTTCTACACGCCTACAACGCGAACACTCTGGTTGAGATTTACAACACCAGTCAGGCTGCCAACGGACGCGATCACTTTGGCGCAGGGAACAAGTACATCACTCCGCTGATTGTGAACGGCAAGGTCTATGTCGGAACAACCACGGGCGTTGGCGTGTTCGGGCTGCTCTCTACCTCGGCGGAGGTGGGACAAAAATCTGCCATCACGGCTAGTGCGAATGGAATTGAACCGGTCATCGCGGCGAAAGAGAGTACCACTTCCCCGGCGCACAACCATGTGATCCCGTGAGCCAGGTGAGCTAGGCATCCATTGTCGACTGGGTGGGACGTGGGCGCGGCGTTGAGCCGCGCCCTTCCGATTGATGAAATCGTCACTCTCGCGCTGCCCTGCTTAGAGATCACTTGCGCCTGGCGGTTGCTGCAGCCTTCATGTCGCTTAGAGTTCACCCGTGACGATCTTCCCGAGCTCTACATCTTTATCCCTATCCGTGTTTTGAAATGGACGGAGGGCAGGCTAAACTGCACTCGACCATGTCCGTTACAGATCAACTCGGGTTTAAATTCCAACCGCCGGAGCGGCGGGTGTGGACGGTTCGCGCTTTGGTGGCCGCAGTGCGAACGCTCGTGGAGCGGGAGTATTCCGATGCTTGGGTGGAGGGCGAGATTTCAAATTTTCGCGCTCCCGATTCAGGGCACCTTTACTTCACGCTGAAGGATGGAAGCGCTCAGATTCGTGCGGTGATGTTTCGGTCCGCGGCGCGGCTGCTGCGGTTTCGGCCAACCGACGGCATGCAGGTGATGGTGCGGGGGCGGGTAACGATTTACGAAGATCGCGGTGAGTTGCAGATTGCCGCGGAGCATATTGAGCCCAAGGGGGCGGGCGGGTTACAGGTTGCATTCGAGCAACTGAAGGCCAAGCTGGAAGCCGAGGGATTGTTCGCGGCGGAGCGGAAGAAAACGATTCCTACGTTGCCCGCTCGCATCGGGATTGTAACGTCCCCGCAGGCGGCGGCGCTACGAGACATTCTAAACATTCTGCTAAGGCGGCACTATAGCGCGAATGTAATGATTTATCCCGCGCAGGTGCAGGGGGAAGCGGCAGCCATGGAAGTGGCGGGCGGAGTGCGGTATTTCAATCGCAGCCGCAGCGTGGAAGTAATTATTGTAGGACGCGGCGGAGGCTCGGCGGAGGACTTGGCGGCGTTCAATGACGAAGGGCTGGCCCGGGCAGTCGCGGCGTCGGAGATTCCGGTGATTTCCGCGATCGGGCACGAGACCGACTTTACGATTGTAGATTTTGTGGCGGACTTGCGAGCGCCAACGCCTTCAGCGGCGGCGGAGTTGGTGATCCGCTCGCGCGTGGAAGTCGAGAATCAAGCAGACGCGGCGCGGGAGCGGCTGGTGCGGGCGATGGAGCGGCAGCTGCTGGAAGCCCGGCAAGCGCTGATGGAGCGGGCACAGGACGGTGCCTTCGCGCGCATGATGGACTTGATCCGGCAGCGGCAGCAGAAATTGGATGATCTCACTTACCGCCTGGAGCGCGGCGAGCGGCAAATTCTGGAACGATTGCGGCGCCGGTGGGAGACAGTGTCGTCGGCCGTGAGGCATTACGATGCGCGGCGTGTGCTGGCTGGTATTCGCAGAGAACTTGAAGCGGTAACCGCGGCGACGGCGGCCGCAATGCGCAATCAGCTGTTGCAGAACAAGGTTCGCCTGGAGCGCATGGGCAGGGCGCTCGAAATGCTTTCTCCGTTGGCAATTCTTGAGCGAGGCTATGCTCTGGTGTTTGACGGCACGGGACGGTTAGTGAAGGATGCGGCGCAGGTGCAGGCGGGGCAGGAAATTTCGGCGCGCCTGGCTCGGGGAGAGCTTCGGGCAACGGTGAACAAGACGACGGAGGACGTCAGCGGCCAGGAAAACCAATAAATCGCAAAAACGTTAAGGTTCAAGGGGAAAGGCGTTTCGGAATCGCTGATGCCAGCGCTGCATTAGAATGAAGGGTTACAAGCGTGAAAACTTCGCAGATGAGGAGCTTTGGTGACGCAGCTGATGGCGCCATGGTCGAGAGTGTCGTTTACAGTACTCGACATTCTGCTGGTGGCGTTGATCATCTACGAAGTGCTGGTGATGATCCGCGGAACCCGTGCGGCGCCGATGCTGGCGGGACTGGCGGCAGTGGCAGTGGCGTTTTACCTGGCGCGCATCGGCGAGTTGGTCACGCTGAATTGGCTGGTGAGCCACTTGCTTCCATATGTGGTGTTCGCATTGATTGTGGTGTTTCAGTCCGAGATTCGGCACATGTTGTCGGATGTGGGGCGGCGCGTAAGCTTCCTTCGCGGTTCGGCGGTGGAGGGGGATTCCTACGACGACATTGTCTTGGCGGCAAATTTATTTTCACAGCACCAGACGGGCGCGCTGATCGTAATTGAGCGCGAGATTGGATTGCGCACCTACATCGAGAGTGGCGTCGCGATGGACGCGCGTCTGTCCTACGATCTGCTGGCCACGATTTTCCGGCCAAGCGCTCCGTTGCACGATGGCGCGGTAATCATCCAGAAAGACCGACTGGCAGCGGCGGCCTGTTTTCTGCCGTTGTCGATGAATCCGGTGCTCTCCACCCAGATGGGAACGCGCCACCGCGCGGGCATTGGTATCACAGAAGAGACGGACGCGATCGCGGTCATTGTTTCCGAAGAGACGGGCGCAATCAGCATGGCGGTCGGGGGAAAGATTGAACGGGACTTGACGGTGGAACAATTGCGCGAGCACTTGAGCAACGAACTGCGGCGCTATATGTCGCCAGTGGCGCTGCCAACAGTGGTGCAAAACGATGAATCGGATGCGCACCTGGAGTCGCCGCTACGCGCCAGTTCCCCATTGGGGGCTGACGGGGATACTGATTCAGAATTGGAGCGTCCGCTGTGATGGACCGGATGCGCCGCTGGGTGCTGCATAATTTTTGGTTGAAAGCTCTGTCGCTGTTGATCGCGACCGGCCTGTGGCTGGTGATTTCGCCCGATCAGGAGCCGGCGGAAGTGGCCATACGGGTTCCCATTGAGTTTCGTCACGTCCCACAGGGTCTGGAAATTAGTTCGGCCACCATACCGGAGGCGCAGATCCGGGTGCGCGGACCGGAACGTCTGATCCGTGACTTGCGTTCAACCGACCTGCACGCCGAACTTGAGTTGGTAGACGCGCAGGCGGGTGATCGAACCTTTGATCTGACGGCGCAACAGATTCGCCACCAGCGCGAGTTGCATGTGGTGCAGGTGGTGCCGGGGCAGGTGCATCTTAGTTTTGATACCAGGCTAATCCGTAATGATGTGGAGATTCATCCGCGAGTGACTGGCGTTTTTGTGGCCGGAGAGCAAATTGCCAAGGTGCTGGTGGATCCGGAAAGAATCACTATCATGGGGCCGCGCCATCATGTCGAAATGCTGGACGCGGCCACCACCGATCCGATCGATGCCTCGGGAACTCGAACACAGGCTACATTTGTGACCAACGCCTACGTCGCGGATGCCTTGGTCCAAGTAGTGCAGCCAACGCCGGTACGAGTGACGGTGATCATGGAAAAGACTACGCCCGCAGCGAGCGGGCATTGATCTGTTTTGTAGCTGTGAGTTGTCGTCCGCGATTGCGCTTTTCAACTTCGACGGGTCGGCGCCTTAGAAGAATCAACCAAAACTATGAGTACTCAAACCAGGCAGTTGTTTGGCACGGACGGCATACGCGGTGTGGCGGGCGACTTTCCGCTTACCAAGGAAAGCACGTACTTAATTGGGCGCGCGTTGGGGCATGATCTGATTCGACAGACAGCCACGGCGCAGGCAATGATCGGCCAGGACACGCGAGAATCGAGCGCCTGGATTGCCGACCGCGTGGCGGGGGGGATGGCCGCAGTGGGCGTGGCAATGCACAGCGCGGGCGTGATTACAACTCCGGGAGTCGCCTACCTGGCGCGGTCGCGCGGATTTGCCGCGGGGGTGGTGATTTCCGCCTCGCATAATCCCTGGACAGACAACGGGATTAAAGTTTTTTCCGGCGATGGATTCAAGCTGACGGACGCCCGGGAATTGGCGATCGAGAAAGAAATCTTCGCGCTGCTGGGAAACCCGCGTGCCACGGACGATACCGCGCTGAAGATTGCCGGGCCCTCTCTGCCGGGAGAAGCGGGGCTGCGGAAGGCGTACATCGAGTCACTGGCGGGCAGTGTGTCATCCGACCTGAGCGGGTTGCGAGTGCTGGTGGACTGTGCCAATGGCGCGGCCACGGCCGAAGCTCCGGAGTTATTTCGCAACATGCGAATCCAGGCAACGTTCATTCACGTGACGCCGGACGGGAAAAACATTAACGAAGGATGCGGCGCGCTGCATCCGGAAACTCTAGGCAAGACCGTCGCGGAATCAGGCGGGAAGTTTGATCTCGGCGTGACCTTCGACGGCGACGCCGACCGCGCTTTGTTTTGCGATGCCCAGGGCCGCGTGGTGAATGGCGACGGCGCTCTGCTGCTGACGGCGCGTGATCTGCAGGCGCGCGGAAAATTGACTACCTCCACGGTGGTGGCGACGACGATGTCGAATATGGGGGTGGAGATCGCGCTGAAGCGATCGGGCATCGGAATGTTGCGGGCCAATGTGGGAGACAAATATGTCCTGGAAGAGATGTTGAAGACGGGCGCGACCCTGGGCGGGGAGCAGTCGGGGCATATCATTTTTCGCGACGGCGAGGCCACGACCGGCGATGGTCTGCTGACGGCCCTCAGAGTGATGGACGTGATCGTGCGGAGCGGTCGGTCCTTGGCGGAGTTGGTGAGCGATCTAAAAGTGTTTCCGCAGAAGATTCAGAATGTGCGGGTGCGGGAGAAGATTCCCTTTGCCGAAGTGCCTGAAGTACAGCGGGCCATTCAGGCTGCCGAGCGCGACCTGGGTGGGAACGGACGGGTGGTGGTGCGTTATTCGGGAACCGAGGCGCTAGCGCGCGTAATGGTAGAGGCAGAATCGGAGGAGAAGATGCAGGCGCTCACAGCGGGAATTGCGGGCGAGATTCAGAGGGCGCTCGGGGTTTGAAGAAAAATGCCAACTACAGAATGGCTGCAGATGCGACAGATTCAATGCAACTGTTTGGCCAACCGGCGGCGTCGTATTGGAGTAGGCTCTCCGGATCTATAACATTTATCGTTTCTCACTTCTAGAACAGGACCATCAATTTTTATGAAGATAGATCAGACGCGACGGGATGTTTTGCGCAACGCCACAGCATGCGCGGTCGCCGCCGCGGCAGTGAGTACGCCAGGTAGTTTGTTGGTTCTTCCAGTCTCGGCAAGGGAAGCGGAAAAGGAACCGGAGGTCACGGCGACGGAAGACCTGATGCGTGAGCACGGAGTGATCCGACGCGCCTTGCTGGTTTATTTCGAGACTGTGCCCAGGCTGCGGCAAAATCCGGCCAGCGTCGATCCAACCGCACTGCGGCAAACGGCACAGCTGTTCCGCACCTTCGGCGAGGATTACCACGAAAGAATGCTGGAAGAGCAACACATCTTTCCGCTGGTGCGGAAACAAGGCGGGGAACTACAACGTTATGCAGACATTTTGACGGCGCAACACAATCGAGGGCGCGAGATCACCGATTATGTGCTCGCGGTTTCGAATGGTCCGAAGATCGGCGCCGCCAACGCCGAGCCGCTGGCGAAGGTGTTCGAGAGTTTTGTCCTTATGTACCAAAATCACGCGGCGCGCGAGGACACAATTATTTTTCCGGCATGGAAAAAGAACTTCTCGAACCAGCAACTCGATGAAATTTCCGATCAGTTCGAGGATATCGAACACAAGATGTTCGGCAAAGACGGCTTTGACGATGCAGAGAAGAAGATCAGCAGCGTCGAAGCAGCGCTGGGCTTTGCTGACCTCTCACAGTTCACTCCACCGCCGCCCCCGACGCCGAAAAATTGATTGCCAGCCAGAGATACGACAGTTGAGTGACGCGCCTGTCAAAACCCCAGTTTCATTATCCCAGTTGGCGTTCGTCTTCTTGAAGTTAGGTACGATCGCCTTTGGCGGCCCCGCCGCGCACATCGCCATGATGGAAGATGAGTTCGTCCGTAAACGCCGTTGGATTACCGAGGAGGACTTTCTTGATCGCGTGGCCGCGGCTAATCTGATTCCCGGCCCGAGTTCGACCGAAGTGGGTATTTTCATCGGCCGTTCGCTACGGGGATGGAGCGGTCTGATTGTCGCAGGTTCTTGTTTCATTATTCCCGCCGCGTTTCTGGTGTCGCTGATCGCCGCCGCTTACGTGCATTTTGGTTCCTTGCCGCAGGCGGAAGGGATACTTCGCGCGATCAAAGCGGTGGTGATTGCAATCATTATGCAGGCTCTGTGGAACCTGGGGAAAACGGCTGCCAAGACACCGCTCCTGGCTTTGATTGGTGTCGCATCCGTCGTTCTGAATTTTGCCGGCGCGAGCCCGCTGCTGGTTCTGATGTTCGCGGGCGCCAGTTCCGGGATAGTGCAGTGGTTGCAGGAACGTAAGAGCAATCCGGCCGCGCTCTGCGCGATTAGCCTATCGAAAGTGTTCTCGCCGGCGGGTCTGACAGGACTCGCAGTCGCTGTCGCAATGCCGGTCAGTCTTGGCCGTTTGTTCCTTTCATTTCTGAAGATCGGCTCACTCGTCTTCGGAAGCGGCTATGTCCTACTGGCATTCCTCCGATCGGAGTTTGTCGATCACCTGCATTGGCTGACGGAAAAACAGCTCATCGACTCGGTTGCGGTGGGCCAATTCACGCCGGGACCAGTGTTCACCACCGCGACTTTTATTGGCTACCTGCTGGGCGGCTTGCCAGGCGCGGTTGTCGCGACTCTCGGAATTTTCGTGCCGGGCTTCGTGTTTGTCGCCATGAGCGGGCCGCTGATCCCGAAGCTCCGCCGTTCACCCGCTGCGGGAGCAGTATTGGACGGAGTGGTGGTGGGATCGCTGGCGCTGATCGCGGTTGTGGCGTGGCAACTGGGCGAAGCCGCCATAAGGGACTGGCTCACGATTTCGATTTTGGCCGTCAGCGTCATCGCAATCTTCCGGCTCAAGACAAATTCTGCCTGGTTGATCTTGGGCGCGGCCATCGTTGGGTGGATAGCGAGGGGATGACGGGCCTTCTTCACATCGGAATAGACAGCATCGCTCTGGCTCGGCGATGCATGCAGTGCCATTCGCGATTATTCCAAATCTCTCCAGTTGGGGCCTACGCCCATCTCTACCAGCAATGGCACGGCCAGTGCATGGACCTTTTCCATCTGCTCGCGGACCAGAGATTGTATGGTCTCTATTTCATTTTCAGGAACTTCGAATACCAGTTCGTCGTGAACCTGGAGAGTCATTCTGGATTTCAAGTTGCGCTTGCGCACCGCGGCATCGATACGGATCATTGCTAATTTGATCAAGTCTGCCGCGGTGCCTTGCAGCGGAGTGTTCACTGCCGTCCGCTCTGCGAAGCCGCGCTGATTGGAGTTTTTTGTGTTGATGTCAGGAATGGGGCGAATGCGTCCGAAGAGAGTGCTTACTTTTAGATCCCGGCGAGCCTCTTCGAGCGTCTTGTCGATGAAGGTGCGGACGCCTTTGTATTGCTCGAAATAGTTTGCGATGAATTGTTTTGCCTCGGCGGGCTCGATGCCGAGATTTTGCGAGAGGCCGAAGGGTGAGAGTCCGTAGACGATTCCGAAGTTGACGACCTTAGCCTGGCGGCGATGGTCGGGCGTGACCATCAGCGGAGGAACGCCGAAAACTTGCGAAGCGGTGAGCGTGTGAATGTCATCACCCCGACGGTAGGCCTCAACCAACAGCGGATCGCGGGAAAAGTGAGCCAGGAGCCGGAGCTCGATTTGCGAATAGTCAGCGGTGAGCAGAACGTGGCCGGGCTCGGCAATGAATGCGGCGCGAATGGCGCGTCCGAGTTCGGTCCGAATCGGAATGTTTTGCAGATTCGGATTGGCAGAAGATAGGCGTCCCGTGGCGGTTCCGGTTTGGCCGAATGTGGTGTGCAAGCGTCCGCTAGACCGACTGATGAGCGCGGGCAGAGTGTCGACGTACGTCGACTTCAGCTTAGTAAGCTGCCGGTAGTCGAGGACCATGCGCGCGATGGGGTGATCTTCGGCAAGAGTTTCAAGAACGTCGACCGCGGTCGAGATAACTCGGCCTTTGCCATACTTCACAGGCTTGGCCAGATTCAGTCGGTTGAAGAGAACATCACCCAGCTGGCGGGGAGAGCCCACATTGAATGGAGTGCCCGCGATCTCATGGATCGCTTTCTCTTTGATGGCGATTTCACGTTCGAGTTCGGTTGACATCTGCGCGAGCGCATTCGTGTCGATTTTTACCCCGGCCTGCTCCATGCGGGCGAGAACGGGAACCAGCGGCAAGTCAATTTCTTCGTAGAGCTTGGTCAGATCTGCCTGTCTTACTTCTTCACGAAAAACGGCGGTCAGCCTGCCGGTAACGTCGGCGGATTCGGCAAGATCCCCGCTGAGTTTGAGATTGAAGCGGCGGAGAGCGACATCCGCGAGACGATGCGAGGAGTACGTGGGATCCAGTAAGTAGGAATACAGCATGGAATCATGCAGGACGCCTTGAAGGTTAATACCGAGGGAATCAAGCGCGTGGATAGCAGACTTGTAGTCGTGAATTGCCTTGGGCGAGGTCGAGCTGGTCAAAACGGAGCGCAGTTTTGCGGCTCCCTCGCCGGAGTCAAGTCTTACGACTGCGGCTGAGCCTCCGGCCGCCGAGACGGCGATGCGGCGTGAAACGGTCTCGGCCGCGGCTGACGGACCTTCCGAGGAGGCGTCGGTCAAGGGAAGCATTGCTTCCTGAGGTTCTTCATCGACGATCTCTTCCTCGGTCACAGGCAGCGATTCCGTCTGACCCAATTCAACTGCGATCGCAAGCGAACCGTGCTCCGCCACAGAGTCGAGAATAGCTTCCACGTCGGCGGCGGTTTGGGCCTCACCGTAATGCGTTTCTGCCATCTGCACTTCCGGCAGCAATTCCTTCAGCAGCGACGTGAATTCCAGTTCGGTGAAGAGTTGCCGGAGAAGAGTGACATCGGGCTCGCCGGCGCGCATGGCTTCGACGTTGAATTCCACGGGGACGTTGGTGTCGATGGTAGCCATGCTCTTGCTGAACAGAATTATGTCGCGGTTGTTGAGCAGCGATTCGCGGTAAGTCTTCTTTTCAAGTTCAGCGGCGCGTTCGAGCGCCTGCTCGACGGTGCCGAAGCGCTTGATGATTTCCACCGAGCCTTTGTCGCCGATGCCGGGCGCTCCAGGAATGTTGTCGATGGTGTCTCCGCGCAGCGCCATGATATCGATGACGCGCTCCGGCGGAACCCCGAGAATTTCCTCGACCTTAGCGGCGTCGCAAATCAGATTATCTTTCGGAGGATTCAGGATATGAACATCTTCGTTGACGAGCTGCATCATGTCTTTGTCGCTGGAAACGACATAGACGCAATAGGACGCGTCCGCCGCTTTGTGGGCGAGAGTGCCGATCACGTCGTCGGCTTCGAAGCCGGCAAGTTCGAGGATCGGGATGCGGTAGGCTTCGAGGGCGCGGCGGATATAAGGAATCTGCTGCGCCAGATCCTCGGGCATGGCGGCGCGGTTGGCTTTGTAGCCTTTGTATTCAATCTCTGTAAAAGTTTGCGTCTTGATGTCGAACTTGCGAACCTTGGTGATCGCCTCGGCCTGGGTATCGCGGAAAGTCTTGGCGGCGACGTCGAACACGGCCGCAAGATAGGCTGGTGAAAAATCATCACGCAGTTTGCGCAGCATGTTGACGAAGACGAGTACGGCGGCTGTGGGTAAGCCCGCTTTGGTCGACATTGAGCGCTGCCGCGCCATGGCGTGATAGGCGCGGAAGATGAACGACATGGTGTCGATCAGGAAGATGCGAGGTTTGGCGGACTCGATCCTTTGACTCGGGACCCGCGATACCGCCGGGGACGGCTCATTCGGAGGCTCAGAAACGGGAGATTTTCTTCGTGGGGCCAAGCAAATAGTTTAGCAGCCGGAGCAGGCAAGGAGGCGCGCGGAAATCCCCTCGGTAGTGTCTCAGTTTGAAATGTTCGGACCCATGAGGAAATTGCACTGCCTGAAGAGCAAAATAAACAACATAGCAAGGCCCACGCGCAGCCAATCATGCTCATAGACAAGAATCCCAAACATTGGAAGCTTTTGGTTTTCTATTACAACCCAGATGAGTCATGTCTATTCGCGGCAAACAAGAGCGGACTTCCCTTGACTCTCAACTTCGCTAAGCCCATGGCGTGGGGCAATTACAGCCTTAACCCTCGTAATAGCCGCCATAGTGGGTATCATCAACAACCTTCATTCCGTCCGCTAATTCAAACTGAGACACGACCATCCCATCATCCAGTTTCGCCGGGCCATTACAGGTGAAGCCTCCGGCGATCAATTGCGAAGCTAGAAATCGACCGTGAAGTCGGCCTGGACAATCTTGTTGCCTTCACCGGGACGATTGCGGAACACGAGATAGAACTTGGCGGGGTGATTCTGGGAGGCGGGGAGTCCGAAATCTATCTCTTGATCATGAGAGGCATCTACCGCGAAGAGCGCATCGACTGATTGGCCGCTTAAAACGTCGGCGTATTGCTCCTCATTCATCAGAAGAAAGGCTATGTCAGGCGCCTCCTCGCTCGACTGATTTCCTGCCCGCCGAATAGACGATCGATAGCGTCCGTGCAATTGCGGAGTCGCTGCATGAGCGGGTATCAGGAAAGAGAAAGTAGCCGCGGTGGCGAAGGAGAATGTCTTATGCAGAATGACTCCGCTAGTTCCTACCGGGGATGGCGCGATCAGATCGCTGGGAACCACGTTGCGGGGAGCACGATCCTCCGCAGGTTTGTCGGTCTTTGCCCCTTGCATTAATTGTTCAAGCGGGCTAACCATGGTTACCGTTTTGTCGGAAGCAGAAAGCGGCGTAGTCTCCGCTTCTTTTCCTTCCGAATCGGTCTCTTTCGATTGCTGGAAGATCGAAAGCTGCTTCGGTGGTGGGATATGATTTCCGTAGTGCACGAAGGCTGCGATTGACAACCCACCGATTGCGAGCAAAGACAAAGCTGCTCTCATCCAATACCCTCGCGCGAACATATCGATGCGCGAGGTTATTTTCCCAAGGTAAACAAAACCTCGCAAATGCCCAAAGTTACCAATCCCGCGCGAAAAGCTTTGGCATTGATGCCAGGGATGGGCAGCGCGATTCGATGCCATCAGGACATCTCAAAAATTGACTCTCCGAAAAACCTATTGAATATTGAAGCCAGAGTCGAGTTGAGATAGACTTGCGGGATGTGGCGAACATAAAGCGAAGAAAGCCGGATGCAAGTTCGTCTGCAGGCCCCCTCCCTTCAGGTACCCTTCGGGTGGGGGTGGACGTCAATTGCCTGGCTTGCCGTATTCGGTGGTGTAGCGCAGTTGGATCTCCCCGCAAGTGCCTTGCTCGGCGGAGTAGACGACGCAGGTGTCGAAAGGACGCGAATAGACGTGCAGACTGACGGCTTTTTGATTAAATTCGCGGGGATTGAAGACCCGATGGACAGGCTCCCGCGGGTCGACGGCGCAAGGATGGGAAGCATTCATCTCTAGCGTCTCGGTTGACTTGATCGTGCATTTACCGGCGGCGATGTCTTCATGGACTACGTGAAAATTCTCCACCAGCAAACGGCCGATGGGGACGGCCATCCAGCAGTTCTGGCCGCGATGATTGTGGACGGAACTGGCTTGACCGACTTCCCAGCAAATCGCGAGTAACTCGTAAAGAGAAGTTTTGTCGACAAGATTGCGAGTGTAGTGTTGGCGATCCCAGGTGAGATAGGGCGCGAGCGATTCGGGGTCGAGTGGCGAGTCTTCCAGAAACTTGCGAATTTGCTCCGTATGATCGAAGGCGGCTTCTGGAAACTTGCGGAGGGCGGAGATAAAATCGTGAATCGAGACCTGCTTTACCGCGGTGGACATGGGTTTCTCTGGGAAAAGTATAACGCAACACTGCCGACAAACAAGCTTCGACCGGAGCCGACATACCCGAACACCGTCCAGGTCGGTTAGCCTGCCGAAGTGATTAGAACCAGAGGCTAGTCGATGAACATGCAGTCTCCGTAGGAATAAAAACGATACTTTTCCGAGACGGCGTGCTGATAGCCTCGCAGAATATTTTCCTTCCCCGCAAAAGCGCTAACCAGCATGAGCAAGGAAGACTGTGGCAAGTGGAAATTTGTCAGCATTGCTTTGACCACCTTGAATTCGAATCCTGGATAAATGAAAAGGTCAGCCGCGCCGGCCCCCGCGGCGATGCTCCCTGCACCGGCCCGAACCGCGTGTTCGAGAGCGCGAACCGTAGTGGTGCCGACGGCAATGACGCGGCGTGCATTCTGCAGAGCCTGATTGATCGCGTCGGCGGCGTCGGGGGAAATTGAGTAGGGCTCGGAGTGGAGTTTGTGATCTTCGATCCGTTTCACGCGGATGGCCTGAAATGTTCCCAGGCCCACGTGCAGAGTAATATCGACGGTCTCAACGCCGCGCTGGCGAATGCGATCCAGGACTTCAGGGGTGAAATGGAGGCCGGCGGTTGGGGCGGCGACCGAACCGCGGGGCCCGGCATAGACGGTTTGATAGCGTTCGCGATCACGGGAAGAATCGGCACGTGCGATATAAGGCGGGAGCGGAACATGGCCAATGCGATCTAGAGCAGCGAAAAAGTCCCTGACCGGCCGAAAGCGGATGTGGCGCTCGCCGAATTCCGCCCGGGCAAGGACCTCCGCTTCGATTTCGTCACCCTCGCCAAAGCATAGGCGCTCGCCGATGCCGATTTTTCGGCCGGGTCGAACCAGGCATTCCCAGTCGTTTGGCTCGGTAGAAATCTGTCGTGCCAGCAGGACTTCGATGCGGCCGTGCAGAAAATCTCGTGTTGCAGGACTATGACTATTAGGACTGACAGCCTGCGCGCGCCTCCCCTCGCGACGGCCGTAGAGGCGGGCGGGAAAGACGCGGGTGTTGTTGAAGACCATCAGGTCGCCGGGGCGCAACCGTTCGGGAAAGTCGCGAAACATTCCGTCAGACCACTGGCTGGTGTTGCGTTCGAGATGCAGCATTCGTGAAGCGTCGCGAACGGCGAGCGGCTCCTGGGCGATGAGTTCGTCGGGAAGATGAAAATGAAAGTCAGAAACCAACACGGCTTCAAATTATAGGGGCAATGCCGGCACCGTACGGGTTGAGGAAACGGCCAAGATATTTGTGTCGACTTGGTAAATTTGTTTGTCTGTTCGAGCCAGGTGCGATACTATGCGGGGGCTGAAGGTTTTTGCCGCTTTTCGTCGCTCCCCTAAGAGAGTTTTTCCATGTCCGCTGAACGTAAACACAGGGAAGAGATTGTTCGCTACGGACGCATGTTGCACGAGCGCGGGTTCGTGGCGGCGATGGACGGAAATCTGTCAGTCCGGTTGGACCGAGAGCGGATCCTGGTGACCCCCACCTGCGTGAGCAAGGGCGCCATGCGAGCCGCAGATATGGTGATCGTAGACCAGGACGGAACGCGGGTCGCGGGACGGCGAAATGTGACCAGCGAGATCGGAATGCACGTTCTCGTCTACCGCATGCGCCCGGACATTCAAGCGATCGTGCATGCGCACCCACCTACTGCTACCGGCTTCGCGGCGGCGGGAATGGCGCTGACGGAACCGCTGGTGTGCGAAGTGGTGATGGGGTTGGGATGCATTCCGCTGGCGCGCTACGGCACTCCCGGCACGTCGGAACTGGCGAAAACCCTGGAACCTTACGTGCCTCACTACGATGCCATTCTGATGTCGAATCACGGCGTGGTCGCTTACGGGGACACGATCGAACACGCCTACATGAAGATGGAAACGGTGGAACACTTCGCGCAGATCGCGCTAGTCACGCACTTGCTGGGACGGCAGCAGCCGCTGACCGGGGTTGATATCGAGAAACTGTTGCTGGCGCGGACCAAATATTTTGGCGGAAAGATGGCCGCGGCGATGCCGATGGCGATGGTAAGAGAGCCGGAGAAAGTAAGCTGAGCGAGACTGGTGGCGCACACTTCGGCTGCTATCTAACTTCAACAGCAAGAAAGCTTTACGGCAGTTTGCAGGTGCGGCTCGCTCCGCTGGGCGGGACCGCCGAGGCGGCCGTTGCCCCCGGGTTCGCTGAAATTCCAGTCTATTCTCCCCCGATGCGGAAGCGAAATCCGGCGCGGAAGTTCGCCCGCAGAGCAGGATAACCTGTGACTTCCTCGTAGAAGCGATTGAGAATGTTTTCCGCATTGCCGTAGACCGTCACACGAGAATTGATTTTGTACCAGCCCCCAGTGTCCAGCAGAAAATATCCCGGAGTGTGATTGATACCGAAGCCGTCAAAGTCGGAGTCCGGGCGTGGACCCACGAAACTGCCGCCCAAATTTCCGCCCCAACGCGAGCCAAGGTAGGTGAGCAGCGTGGTAGCGGAGTGCCGGGGCCGGCGGAGAAGGGGATCTCCCTGGGCGTTGGGAGGAAAGCTGCCTGCAGGCGCTAGCAGAATTTGGGTCGAAGTATAAGTGTAGGACGTGTTCCAAGACAACCGCTGAGTTAGCCGGCTTTGCAATTCCACTTCCGCTCCGTGAGCGAGAGATTTTTCCAGATTGACGTACTCTCCCTGAAAAGTATTAGGGTTGACGGTAACGAATTCAATTTGATCGTGAAATAAATTGTTGAAATAGTTGGCGACGAGAACCAATCGGCTGAGCAGGTTCTGCTGAAAACCAGCTTCCAGGGCCCGGTTCCGCTCGGCCTTCAAGTTGAGGTTGGGGAGTTGGAATTGGCTGCTGACGAAGGTCTCTTCAAATCGAGGTTCCTTGATACCTGTGGCATAAGAGAAATTCAGTCGAGTACCGGAGAACAAGTGCCCGCCGTGCAGAGCCTGAAATCCGACGGCGACTCGCGGAACGCCGGTGTTGCCGAAGGTTGTGTTGTGAACAAAGCGCCCGCCCGCGATCACACTGAGCCGTCCCAGGGTCAGCGCTTGTTGCCCATAAGCTGCCTCGTTCAAGCGCAACCCACGACCGCCACTTGCGAAGTCCGCAGGTATCGGGTCATTGACCGAGCCGTTTTCATCCTCGAACTCATAACCGATTGTGGTCTCCGCCCAAGTGCGCTCAACATAGTCGCCCTGATAGTCGAAGCCGGCGCGGTTGATGCTGACCAAGGCCGCGAAAGGCGTGTTGATGGTGCCAAAGGGAGTGTTCTCAGGCGAAATGCCGCTATCCAGGTTCTTGGTCTTCAGGTCGTATTCGAAGCCCGTGAAGTGGTGCGTCCAATTTGATCCCGTCTTCACGGCCAGGTCAAGACTTGCAAGCAGGTTGTTCTGCCGGGCACGCGCGCCCAGGTCCGGGGAGAGAACATAGGTCACGCCAGAGACATCAAATACATTATTCCCATTGAAGTTCCATGCTCCCGGCGTTCCCGTGACGCTGTTGTCGTGGCGGGCGCGCAGGCGGAGGGAAATCCGGTCGTTAACCGAGAATCCTATATTCGCGCCCTCGAGAGAATTGGAGTAATCGTCATTCGGGCCGGAGCCGCTGGTATTGAATTGCTGGCCGAAAATGTTGTAATCAAACCGGCCGTGTGACCCGGACAGTGAGGCGTAGCCGTTTTCCGTGCCGTAGTTGCCTGCGTCGGCACCGAAGCGAAGTTCGGGAACCGGCGTGCTCCCGGTGCTTGTCCAAGCCTGGACCACGCTGGTCATCGCGTCGGAACCATAGAGCGTACTCTGTGCGCCACGCAGAAACTCCAGGCGGTCGGCTTCGCCCAGGGGAAGACTCCCGAGGTCAATTGTCCCGCCCGGCTCGGTGACGCTTACGCCATCGACGATCACTTTGTTGTAGTTGGAGTTACCGCCGCGCACGAAGAGGGAAGAGAGTCCGCCGCGCTGGCCGGATGTGTTGACGACCGCGCCGGGAAGGAATCGGATGGCGTCATCGGCTGCAACCGGATTCATAATTTGCAACTGCTCGCGGTTCAGAGTAGCTACATCGGCGCCGGCAGAACTGGCCTCCACCGGGTTGCGGGTGGCGGTCACGACCACAGTTTCTGATGCCGGCGCCAACCGAAGCTGGATGGTAATGACATCGGAATGAGTGGCGACATCCTCAATCTGAGGAGCGAAGCCGGGAGCTAAGACTTGGAGATGCAGTGGGCACTTGCCCGAGGGCAGGTCTGCGATGCTCAAGCCGGCGAAGGTAGCGACTCCCAGTGCAGAGGAAGTAACGACTTCCACAGAAGTCCCGGTACATTTTGAAGTCAACAACACCTGAGCGCCGGCAACAACCGCGGAGTGTGGATCGATGACTTTGACCTTGAGATCGGCAGCGGATGCCGCCTGGAGAGCAACAAAGAGCAAAAACCAAGCGCGACGTGCGCGCATAACCATTCCTCCTTTTCACGCGAAAGGGCTTAAGGGGGACGGTTTACGCCGGTCTCCTGGCTTTGCGAGTAAGGATGCCTGATCTCTACCGGTCAGAACATCCGGTTTCCTGCAGACGGCCTTCCCGGGATTCATCCCAGTGACCGGCTGCGATTTTCTCGCTTACAGTTGCGCGGCAGCGCGGGAATTGCACCCGCTTCCCTGTCTTTGTCTTTGCCGCAAGGCAAAGACGCGCAAACCGAAGGACAATTGAAAGAACGGAAAACACCGGTCTGAGAAATCTACTGGCAGGATCGGGTGTAAGTCAAATTGGCCGAGACGATTCACCTTCCAGGAACATGGGTTCGCACGGATGTTTCCTCTCCCACAAATACCAGGCAGCCATTCGGATCTTCGATGTGAAACTCGGTCATGCCGTAA
>DATNKA010000410.1:0-5367 GCA_035603655.1 Candidatus Acidiferrales bacterium
CCGCTAATTCCTCTGCTGACCCGCCTGGTACTGCCACTATCGCTGGTAGTAGCTTGCCCGTCCCGATACGCTCGGTGAGCAGTCTGCTTGGCCACTCGCCCTTTTTTCCTGGCAAGTTTGACCGCGGCAATTCCTTCGTTCATCGGATGGTTTTTCCATGCTCGTCAGGTGTCCAATCTCCGTGGTGCGCAAATCGAGTTCGCGGATCTGCGCCTGTACGCTCTCAGTTTTGCTTTTGATGTTCGTCTCTGTTCCTATCTCGCGTGCCCAGAATCCGAACGGCTCGCTTCGCGGAGAGGTTCAGGACGCGAGCGCTGCCCGAGTGGTGGGGGCCCGGGTGGTGGTGCGCTCAAACGGATCTTCCCTGACCCGCGAGGCGACAGCAAATGAGCGCGGAGAATTCCGCATTGAGGGCTTGCTGCCCGGCTCGTATCGCGTCACCGTGACCGCTCAAGGTTTTGCTCAAGCCACTGCCAATGTTGATGTTGCCGTCAGCCTGGTGCGAGATATCGCGGTCACGCTCAAGACGGAGAACGCGCGAGAAACGGTGAATGTGCAGGGGAGCCCTTCCTCGATTACCAGCGAAACGGTTGACACGGCGAGCGCGGTGCATGGGGGGGTGGTCGGCAGTCAGGACCTCGCGACTCTTCCGCTCCCGGCGCGCAGCTTCGCCAACATCGCTTACCTCGTGCCCGGAACAGAGCCGGTCGAGCCTTCCGATCCCACCAAGGCGCGCATCACCGCCGTCTCTACTGGCGGGAGTTCGGGATTGAACAACGACCTGTCGGTCGACGGCGCCGACAACTCCGACGACTGGATTGGCGGCTTCCTGCAGGATTTTTCGCCCGATGGTATTCAGGAATTTGCCGTGCGCACCTCGAACGAAGACGCCGATACCGGCTGGACCACTGCCGGGTCCGTCGTGATCACTACCAAGCACGGCACCAACGAGTGGCACGGCGACGGAGCTTTTTACGAGCGCACGGCGGTTCTCAACGCGCGCTTCCCCATTGAGAATCCAGCACCCAATCCCAAGCAGCCATTCTCACGGCAAAACTACGTTGGCACGCTGGGCGGTCCCATCGCGAAAAACAAAGTATGGTTCTTTACTTCATTCGAGAATGTGCATGAGAATGCCAGTATCGCGTACAGCCCGGCGAGTACCGCGCAATTCAGTGCGCTGGCGCAGTTGGCGGCGGATGGCCTGATCTCAGGTGTTCCTTCCATCGGCGTTCCCGCGACTGTTCCCATTCCCTTCCGCGATTACATTGGCTCAGTGCGTTTCGACTGGGCCGAGTCTTCGAGGTCGCAGTGGTTTTTGCGCAGCTCCCAGGACAGTTACCTTACGCACAATGCGCTGGTGGAGCAGGGCACGCTGCCCTCCACCGGATTGACCACGCACAACAACTACTGGAACATCGTGATCAGCAATGCCTATACTTTCAGTCCAACCTGGCTGGCGAATCTGGTTCTCAGTGCCAGCCTGTTGCATCTCACGCAGACGCGCAACTCCGATCTGCGCTTCGCGCTGGCGTTTCCCTTCAGCTCCACCGCGCTCACGATTTCCGGCTTCGAGACCTTCGGCGACAACCAGTTCGCCACTCCCATCACTCTTTTCCCCGACCTGCGCAATCAAGACAAATACCAAGTCCGCTACGACTTAAGCCACATTGCGGGAAGCCATGCGCTCAAGTTTGGGGTGAACTTCATCCACGAACCCGTGCTCAGTGGCGCGTTTGCGTCGACCGCGGAGACTCTTGCTCAGTACGTCAATAACCCCGTCTATTATGTACAAAACCCGGAAGTGTTCGGAACCTTCATTCCACAGTGTCTCGGCATACCTGCTTCGGACGGCTCAAGCTGCAGTTATACTCCGCCGGGCGACGGCACCTTTTCGCAGAACGTGCAAAGGCTGGGACTCTACGCCGAGGACTCGTGGCGCGTTTCCCATCATCTAACCGTCAACTACGGTCTGCGTTATCAGAACACCTGGGGACTCATGATCGGCTCGGGACGAAGCCAGGCCGACAACGCTGCCTATCAGACGCTGCAAGCATTGCAGATTCCGATTGTCCCCAGTTTGCCGCACGATTACCACAAACAGATTGCGCCGCGTCTCGGTATCGCTTTCTCACCGGGCAACAGCGAGAAGACTGTAATTCGCGCCGGCTTTGGCACGTACTATGAGGATCTCGCGCAGAACGGCTGGGCGACGGCATTTCAGGGTGTCAACAACACGAATGCGGTAACGGGAACCTGCACGTTCAGCGGATCGTCCCCAGGCACTTACGCGCTCAATGGACCAGGCTGCCTGATTGGCGGCGCAGGCGCGACCGGAAATCTGGTTGGCTCAAATTACAAGACGCCTTATGCCATCCACATCACGGGTGGGGTGCAGCATGCTTTCAATGAACACTGGATGGTCAGCGCCGATTACGTGCACGAGCAGGGCAATCACGGATACCGCGCCTTCCCCTACGCCAGCGGCTCTACCATAACCTCGCCGCTGATTCCGGCTTCTGACACGACGGATCAGGCAACTTTTGTGCCGAACGTCAATGTGTTCGAATCCGACAACCGCTCCAGTTACAACGCTCTAATGGTGCATTTGCAGGGCAATATGCGCCGCTTCAGTCTGGTCGCGAACTACCAACTCTCCAAGGCGCAGACATGGGGGTGCGTACTCGGCGAACTGTTTGACTACGTGGATGGCGTTTGCCAGGTTCCGACCGGATTTAACTATCCAAATGCTGGACAGCTTAATGCTTTCGGGCCGGGCGACTACGGTCCCTCCGGCGAAGACGTTCGCAACCGTCTGGTGCTGGCAGGAATCGTCCACGTCCCCGGCGGCTTCGAATTGAGCACGGTGAACCAGGTCGAGAGCGCGCGCCCCATCACAATCACCACGGCGGACAACAGCGGACGAATTTCAATTTCGTTGAACAACGGCCCGGACATGTATACCAGCCTTGACGAATTCCGCGGCACGCCTTACATCCAGTCGGACCTGCGCGTGACGCGGCCGATCAACATCAATGAGCGCTGGCGAGTGGATCCATTCATCGAATTCTTCAACCTCTTCAATCGCAACAATCCCGGAGCGAATTACGCCGTGAACATCGTCCAGGTTCCGGGGGCGCAATTCAATGCGAACGGCGCCGTCAACGGAATTTGTAATCCGAACTGCGTGCCGCTCACCAGCCTGAAGCAGCTCGAGATACCCGAAGGTGCCTTGGGAGATTTCTTCGGTCCAGGCACGACGGTTGGAATTCCCTTCGCCGCTCAGCTCGGCGTGCGGGTAACATTCTAAGTGGAGTCAGAGACTGCCCCGTCTCTACGGGAAATCCTCTTGCTTCGCCGCTTCTAGATGGCGATCCAGCGTGCCGATCGGTATTGAAGTAGTACATAACTGGCAAACGCCCCGGAAGTTAGGGTCAACGAGCTGACGTCTCGGTACCTATCTGGCCCGAGTGCCACGCGGATAATTTCCGAGTCGGCGACAACCATCCAGGAGTGACAACCGCATCGATGGACAGACCAGGGTTTCCCAGGGCCTCGAATAAGGCGAGTCGTGATCTTTGTTCATGTGCGGACACCCACAATGGCGTATCAGGAGGCAAGATACGCAAGAATCGCCTTGCAGGATTCTGCTTTTGCCCTTGCCAGCGAGAGGCCGCGCGGCCGTCGAAGCGCAGCTGCATGACCAAGGGCGTCGACCAAGTTGGCCATGACAAAAGCCCGGGTGTCGAGATCGATTTTCCTGCCACAGCTTGCCGTGTGGGGAGCGAGGGCGGTACGAAAGGCCTCGTGAAACCTGATCGAAAAATCGACCGTGCCGTCAGCACGATGCGGTACTTCTGACCCCAGCAGCTCTGACAATTCCGGATCCGCTGTGTGCACCTCGACCATGCCCTCGACCAGAGACTCGACAAGGTGTTCGAGCGATGAATCGGGACACTCGGTCATTCTCCGCCGTATGACTTCGGCAACCAGGCCTATGTGCCTTGCATGCAGGGCAACAAAGAGAGCGCTTTTGTTGGGAAAATACTGGTACACCGATCCGACGCTGACGCCGGCAGTCTCAGCAATCCGGTTGGTTGTAATTGAGGAAGCTCCGCCACGCTTGAGAAGCTTTACCACTGCATCGAGCATGGCATCGACGGTCACTTTAGCCCGCTCCTGGCTCGGCTTCCGCCTGCGAATCGAGGATCTCCTTGCGTTCTGTTTCACAGCGAGAGTGTAAACGCAAATGTGAGCTTTCGTTAATATTTCTTCGACAACCTCCCGATTTCTCATGAGTTAGCCGTTGCGCTCGATGCGAGTAGACAAAGCGCTCTTTGCCTTTAGCCTTGTTTTTAAGAGGTGAGTTCACGCGACAAACGCGCTCACCCGGGAGAAGAGAAATGACGTATTTGATTACGGGAGCGACGGGAGAAGTGGGATCGCGAGTGGTGAGGCAGTTGTTGGAGCGCAATATTCGCCCGCGTGTTCTGGTGCGCAGCGAAGAGAAGGCGCGCTCACTGTTTGGAGATCGTGTCGACGTCTGCGTGGGCGATCTCGCAGCGCCAGACTCCATGCGGGGAGCCATTCAGGGAGCGGACATCGTTTTTCTCGTCAACGTCGGCCCGGCGATTCCGGAACGCGACAAAGCGGCTGCAATGATATCCAAAGAGCTTGGGGTCCGGAAGATCATTAAGTTGTCATCCCTGGACGTGGAGCACGGGCTTGCGATCGGGGTCTGGCACGAGAAGGGCGAGGCGGCGATTCGCGCCACGGGAATTCCGTTCACTTTTGTCCGTCCGACAGGTTTCATGTCGAACCTGCTGGCGTGGGCACACTCCATCAGGACTGAGAGTATTGTGCGGTCGTCGACGGCGGATGGTCGCCGGCCTTTCATTCACTCCGAAGATATTGCTTCAGTGTGTTTATCCGCCATTCTCAACCACGAGTACGCGAGCGAGGCAGTTCCAATCACCGGCCCGGAGTCACTCACCTTCGGAGAGGTGACCGCTATCATCAGTGAAGCGATCGGAAGGCCACTGTCGTATCAGGCGATCTCCGATGAGGAGGCGCGGGAGCGATACTCCAGGATCAGTGGCTCGGAGGAAGAAACTGAAGCACACGTGGCGTTGTGGCGGGCGATACGTGACGGAAGGCTAGCCGCCACCACCGACCGTGTCGAGCGGATCTTGGGTAGAAAACCTATTGCTCTGCGACAGTGGGCCTCGGAGAACGTACGCTTGTTTCTCAACTGACTTCGATTGGACGGCCGTCGGCGGGTTCAACACGAACGCTGCGCTGGCGATCTCAATTGTCGGGTACCGGGCCAAACGGCAGTGATCCCCGGAACGAAGGGACAAAGACTGG
>DATNKA010000411.1:0-2702 GCA_035603655.1 Candidatus Acidiferrales bacterium
ACGCGCGTCGATCTCAAATAGGATCTGTCCCTTGGTGACGAAATAACCCTCCTGATAATTTCGCTTGATGATGTAGCCGGACACCTTGGGCGAAATCTGCGCATTCACCGAACCGTTTAGTTGCGCGACCCATTCGCGATAGATGGGTACATCGCGTTGCACTACGGACGTGACCAATACCTCGGTCGGCTCCCGCGCCGCAGCCGCTTGGTGGTGGCTGCATCCTGTTAGCGCCACGCCCACGCCGACCACGGCGATGAGCGCAGATAACCTTTTCTGCACGCTTTTGCTCCAGCTAAAGTTCGAATGGGGATGAATTGATCGTCGCGCTTGCCGCGCTTCCGAATGCCCCCCCTGATTGTGCGATGGTTCTTCCCTGCGCACTGTGGTGAGTGCTTGATCTCAGCCTACAGCTCCCGGCAAAGGAATTGCAAATCGCGCAGCCCATCGACGGACTCAGAGGAAACCTCCACCCGTAAGAAACGACAACTCACGCGAGCGGATCCCGCCTTCGGTTGCGTTCTTCATCGCGTCCGTCACAAAATCGTTCGGCAAATCCCTGAACAGATCGCAGCGCATGTTGACACACGTGCGGCGGTTATGTTTACGTGAACCGAGTGGGGACATCCAGGCGACTCCTGGACTGCCAAGTTGCGCGGGAACCTGCCGGACTGGGTTGTGGACAAGGAAAGTCATGCGCCAATTACAAATAAAACTGACGATCTTCTTTTCTCTCTTCGTTGGAACGGTGTCTGCGCAGGTGCTGCCCAACGCGCATGCATCGCAGTTCATCTTGATTACCAAACCAGCCAGCGGCTCGGTGGCGGTCAGCCTGACCATTCCCTCCGATGTGAAATTGAAGACCTTGTCTGCCCGTCTCAATGGCAAAGACGTCAGCGCGAGGTTGACGACCGCTAGCTGCCCGCAGACGAATTGCCAGCAGGCCACGCTAACGGTTGACGACGGGCTCCACGGCATCAAAAATGTTTTTTCGGTGATGGCGAAGCGCAACGATGGCAGTCTGGTCAGCGCGCGCACCCGTTTCGCCGGAGCGACCGCCACTGCAACTGCACGCGCGGCCATCGCGAATCCGCAGGCCGTGCACGCTAACGCCGGCGTGTTGCCGACACTCAGCGACTTCCTGCCCCCGGCCATCGCATTCACGACACTCAAGTTTGGTGGATACGCCAGCGGTTCGCCATGGTTTCAGATCGGATCACAAACCACCTACCCCGCGAGCCCGGGAACGTATTCCTGCTCAGGCATCTACACCGTGATCGTGCTGGATCGCCAGACGCTTCAGGAAAAAACCGCAGCGCCTGAGAATTCGCCGAATTGTGTCAGCGACGGAACTAGCCTCAAGACGTATCTCGCCACGCTGAACGGTGGAGACCTCGTCATTGTGGGTTCCAACAGCAATCACAACTCCGATGCGGGCACCGGTTTTGGGGTGCTCGATACCTCCAGTATCGGCGGCTCTGTTTACAATTGCGTTAATTCCACCGTGTGCACCGCACTGCCGCCGAACACGGTCGCGTTGCAGGATGTTCCTCTGGGCTACATGGCCATCGGCGTTGGCGGCGCGGCCAGCGGTTCCGCCTACGAGTACTACGTCATCGGCAATGGGCAAATTTTGCCCACCTGGACTACGACGCTTTCCCACGCAACCGGCATGCTGGTGGAAGATCCGGATGGCAATTACGCCTTTCAGACCTCCCAGGCGATCGAATATACCGTACTGCCGAACGATGCCGCCCAGTCCGGTCTTTCGAGCGTAACCGTCGGCACCATCCCGGGAGATCCATACAGCAAACAAGGCGCGGTTTCCAAGCTCTACACGGCGCCGGCCGCTCCCGGGAGCAACGGCATGTGGATGTTGCAGCTTCAGCGGAGCACGTTGTTTTCGACACCATTCAACGTGCCACCACCGGCACCCGCCATAATAAACGGGGACGCCTGCCCACTCACCTCGCTTCAGAATGGAGTCGCGAATTTCAGTGGTTGCGGGCAATTTTATGCCACCGGTGCTTCCGATCCGACGACCGCGGCAGCAGCTTATGCCAGCCTGCAGAGCGATCTTGCGAAACTTATCGGCCACGCTGTACCCGAATCCGTGACTGATCTGATCTTCCTGGTTAGCATCGGTAATGTACCCGGCTTCCCTGGCTTCAACTTCAGTCTGGTGCCCTCCACCTTTGCCACTTCGTTCTCCGCTATCGGTGGAACCCCTGAAACGTTCACCGCACTCAGCACGCTGGGCAGCACCTATTCTTACGTCGGTTGTACACAATGCGACAACTCCCTCGGTGGTCACGTCATCATCTCGACGAGCCTGCAGTCGCAGCAAGGACAGAACGGCTATATCCACGGTTTGTTGCAGCCCAATCTCAATGGCCTCTACTGGCCCACGCAAGCCTCGCTCGATCAGCCAGGCAGCGATGGGTCGCCGACAACGGACTTCACCATCCAAGAGGTGACCTCGACACAGCCCGTAGAGTGGCCCGAACTGAGCAGCACACAGACGCTGACGAGTGGCGCCTTTACTGCCGATTCTACGGCTGGCCAGAATGCAGCCTATTACTACATCAGCTATCAGCTCATCAACGACTCCTACATCATCGGCGCGCAGGGCGACTTCATCGACGACATCCACTACTACTTTACGGGAGGGAACAATACTTTCCTCGACTACCATACCTTCG
>DATNKA010000412.1:0-2805 GCA_035603655.1 Candidatus Acidiferrales bacterium
CGGACCGAATAGCCGGCGCCCTTCATCGCGGCACGAATTTCATCCGCGATATCGGTGCGCCCGACGCGTCGAAATGCGCCCACCAGTCGACCGGCGACCACTGAGTTCCCGCCATCCAGGAGTCGGCGCAGTAGCCCTGAAGGCTCCCGAAGACTGGCGAGCGCCACTTGAGCTTCGACTGGCTTGGCGGCAAAGAAGGCTTCCGGCACTTTGGTGAGGGCAGGCTCGATCGCTAACAGACGGAGCCCATCTTTTACGATGAGATCTCCAGATGACGGCGGCTGGCTCTCCTTCAGATCATAAAGAGATGTACCGAAGAGTAGGGCGGTCGTGTTGTTGGCACCTTTCGGGCTGTAGATAATCACTTGCGGCGGAATCACCGTGTTTTCCGCGGAGATGAGCAACGATTGCTCCGGGGAAAGGTGCCAATCATTAGAGAACCGCTCTTCGCAGTAGCGGGCGCAGAATTCCCAGAAGGACGCAAACCACGGTGTACTCTCCCCCTCGGGGGTTCCGGGGTTAGAAGACAATAGCCAACCCCTGACGACTTGCTGTAAGAAGCCAGCGTGCAGAAGGCGCTCGCGATGAACACGCGACAGTTCTTGGGATCTAAAAACACGCCGGCCTTCGGCCTGGAGCTTTTCGAGCTCCGCCATTGACTCTGCTAGTTTTTTATTTGGCTTCGACATGGTGCGACTACAAGTTTTAGATGCTGTATTATAACAAGTTCTAGATGCCGCATAAGAACAAGTCTAAGCTGCTTGTTGAATACCTTTGGCTGCTTTGTGGTGCTTTTGGGGTCGATTGGCAACGGACATCCGCGAGCAAGGTTCCTACTCCCGCTACCAACTTTCCCGGTTTTTCTAGATAAATTAGACACTTACACGCGCGGGTCCAAATCAGGTGCCGCTGGCGTCATCCGTAACATTGTCGGTATCGCATCGTCGAAAGAGCGTCGATGCCGACGTGCTGCTCCGTAGCTGCGGCACGGTATCAAGTCTTCTAAACTCCTCGTCATGACCGAGGAACTCGATGTTCTCAGAATAATCAGCGAGCGGCTGCGCGTAGCCGATGTCCCTTTCATGTTGACGGGCTCATTTGCGCTTGGGTACTACGGCAAGCCGCGCATGACCCGCGATCTCGACTTCGTTGTGGCACTGATGGAACGGCACGTCGACGCTCTTGTGAGCGCGTTCTCCACGGACTTCTACATCGATGAGGATGCCGCGCGTTCGGCGATCAAGTCGCAGCGAATGTTCAATCTCATGCATCTGGATAGCGCGATCAAAGTTGATTTGATCGTACGGAAGAATTCGGACTATCGGCACGCAGAGTTTGAGCGCCGCAAGTTGGTGGAGTTTGCCGGAATATCGACGTGGATTACGAGCCGCGAAGACCTGATCCTCTCAAAGCTTGTTTGGGCACGCGACACGGACTCGGAGATGCAACTGCGCGACGTCCGCACGCTGATCGACGAATCCGTTGATTGGCTCTATCTGAAAGACTGGGCCGTGAAGTTGGGCGTCGCCGTCAAACTGGATGAGCTCTCCAAGTGAACGATACCTCCCCCGAAATGGATAAAATCGTTGCCGAGCGCTACAAGCTCATGACGCCCGATCGGCGCATGAGAATCGCCTCCTCGATGTTCGAGACGGCGCGGGCCATCATCGAGTCTTCGCTGCCTCTCAACCTGACACGCCAGGAGCGCCGCCTCGCGTTCGCCAAAAGGTTGTACGCCGGCGAGCTGCCCGATGCGGCGTTGCTTGCATTCGCTGAGTGGAATGGCTGACATTCGAAATTGAAAAATAGCCCCGCTTAGGTCAGTTACCCTTCGCGCTGCATCGCGAACGAACGTTTGACTCAGCGCAGAGGGCTCCGCCGGCACTTACAAGCAGCATGACGTCATCGACGCGCGAACGATTTGAGAGGAAATCATGAATACACTTACGCCCAGCATCGACGGCGAGCGACCCGTTCCACGCACCGTTCTCTTGGCGTGCAAGGGCTGGGAAGCGGAGAGACCGGCCGCGGTAGCCTAGAGAGGGCACCTCGCCACTGTGAGTAGTTATAGCCTGTCAATAAGCGAATAATTAAAGGCTATAGCCTGTCAGCCGAGATCTAGGCGGCACGGCTTGCAGCGGTGGTCAAAGAAAATCTCGTGGAGATTCCAGTGGTTGTAATTCCGAATCGTGCCCCCGCTACCAATTAAAGCAAAAACTTACGACAAAAATCTCAACGCGCTGGGACCGCATTGCGCAGATAGCTGCCGATTGGCTGCCCAGGTTCGTATCGTTCATCCATGGGGACCGATCAGGCCCAGATAGAGGCCCGTCATCGAGAACGAGTCGATGATCCCGTGTTGCACGATGCCCGCCCAAAGATTGCGGCCAGAGAACCACCAGACGAAGCCGAACGCCAGGCCGAGCGCGGCAGCGGCGGAGGCCCCCGCCGGCCCTTGGTAGAAGTGGAGCAGGCCGAAGATGACCGCCTGGAAGATGACAGCGAGCGTCGTTCCGATGGGGCCGCTCGAGCCGAACAGGCGCTGCAAGGCGTCCAGGAAGAATCCGCGGAACAGCATCTCCTCCCCGAACGCGGCCGTTCCCCAGGTCACCGGGATCAGTAAGAAGAGATAGAGCTTCAGGTTACCGCGAAGCGCTAAGAACCAATCGGCGGCGGGCGTCTGGTGAATACCCAGTTTTGCGACTACAGCTTCCCCCACAAAGGAAATGGCAAACGCCGCCGCGAGCCCCAGCGGAATGGCGAGGAGGAACCTCAGGGGCTTCACCTTGCGCAGACCCGCGTCGG
>DATNKA010000413.1:0-2043 GCA_035603655.1 Candidatus Acidiferrales bacterium
GTAAGTCCCTGTAAACGCGCCCCAGCTTACCCCGAAAGGGCACTTGCGAATTTACCGAAGCCTGGCCGACTCCCAAGGAACATCAACCGTTCATGTGGGTACTGGTCCCCACGGGACTTACGCATGACAGAACTGAAAAAAGCGTCGTACTATATCGCATGCTTCCACGTCGCCGCTTTCTACTTAGTTCGCTTGCTCTTGCCGCGTTTGAAAGCCTTCCCGCAAAGCTTCTCCGCGCTGCGGCACCCGTTTTCAAAGCCCTCCCCTCATGGAAGCCAGGCATACTTGAAATCCACCAGATCGCCACCAATCGCGGCAACAGCACGTTGTTGATCCTGCCCGACGGCACCACCATGATGGTCGATGCCGGTGCCATTTATGGCACCACGCCATATCTCAGCGATCCGCTTCCTTCAGGCCAGCATCGTCCCGGCGAGTGGATCGGCCGCTATGCAAAGCGGCGTTTCGACGCCAGTGGACTTACAACCATTGACACCTTCCTGCTCACGCATTTGCACGGCGATCACGTCGGCTATCTCCCGCCGGACGGTCCACTTTCATCCGACGGCACTTACCGTCTTACGGGCGTTTCCGACGTGGCCGCCATCGTCCCGATCCAGAGGTTCGTTGATCGCGCGTGGTCGGACTACACCTATCCAGTGCCTGCTGATATCGATTTCCAGAAGAACTATCGCGCGTTCCTTCAAGCGCAAATCAAGACTGGCAAAAGAGTCGAGCGTTTTCGCCCCGGCTCCAAAGACCAGTTTGCCCTGCAGCACAAATCGGCCGACTACCCCAGCTTTGAGATACGCAACCTGATTGCCAACGGCGAGGTCTGGACCGGCAAGGGCGAGCAGACAAGAAAGCTCTTCCCAGAAGTATCAACTCTCAAGCCTGTCGACTACCCCGCGGAGAATCCCTGCTCCTGCGCCATTCGTCTCCGCTATGGAAAGTTCGGCTACTACACCGGCGGCGATCTCACCAACGACACCAACTACGGCCGCGATCCTTGGCGCGACTCCGAATCTCCTGCCGCCGAAGTGTGCGGCCCGGTCAGTGTCGCCGTCGCTAACCATCATGGCTACTTCAATGCCAATGGCGACCGGTATGTTCGCGCACTGCAGCCGCAGGTCTTTGTCATCCCAACCTGGGACTCCGCGCACCCGACCGTCAATGTGCTGAACACGCTCTACTCCAAAGCCATCTACTCTGGGAACCGCGACGTTTTCGCAACCTTGGTCAAGCAGGAGAATCGCATCGCCAATAAGAAGACCGACGACCTCAAGTCGCGCGCCGGACACATCGTTATCCGCGTAGAACCCGGCGGGGAGACCTTCGCCGTGCACATCCTCTCAAACGCTGATGAAAGCGACACAGTGACGGTCAGCTTCGGCCCCTACATTTCCTAAGGCATGTTGGGAACCTTACACTCGCAATCCTTCCAGATGGGATGACTAGCGGGAATTCGGATTACCGGAGATCTCTAACAATGTCGGCTCCGTCAATCGTTTTCTGAGCGTACTTCTTCATTCGCTCCGAAGAGCGTCTTCCTTCGTTGTGTTCTTGGCCCAGTGTCGATGACCACGGCTCGTCTGTAGTCTTTTCGGTCGGATTCGGTCCGACCCACACATCTCTTCGATCTAGACTTCGACCATGGTTACTCGCAACCAACAGATCACTTCTTCCGGGGAAGTACTGTCGAATCAACTGATTAGAAAGTGTTGCATCGACCGGTTCAACTGGCACGGATTGCCGGTAGAGTGATTACCGGGACCCATGCCTCCGGTTAGGGAGTTAATCAGGATTGAGACCTCCAAGGACTGCTTGTTCTCGAAGGTCCTGGACCCCTAAGGATGGGTTTTAATTTCGATGCGAAGTTCGGGAGGGCCTTCGGCATTGGCGGGCGGCTGATTATCAATGACTTCGATAGCGTGCATCGGCTCCGGTTGTGCCCAGTGCACGGCCCAAACCCCTGCATGAATCGGCGCTTGTTGGCTCGGAATGTCCCGCACGCTACCGTCCGGCCTATGATAATGAACATGC
>DATNKA010000414.1:0-6679 GCA_035603655.1 Candidatus Acidiferrales bacterium
GATCGCGATGGCCGCCTCGACCTTTTCGTTGCCAATTACATCGACATGGACCTGGCCACAGCGCCCGTGCCGGAATCGGGGCCGTGCCTTTATAAAGGTGTGCTGGTAGCGTGCGGTCCGCCAGGTCTGCAGGGCGGGAAAAATATTCTTTACCACAACAATGGCGACGGCACATTTACCGACGTTTCCGAAGCCGCTGGAATCTTTCGCGCGAACGGGACTTATGGATTGGGCGTGCTCACTGCCGATTTTGATAATGACGGTTGGCCTGATATTTACGTGGCCAATGACTCGACTGCCAGCGCTCTCTATCACAACAAGAAGAATGGAACGTTCGAAGACATCGCCATCGAAGCCGGGTGTGCCTTGAGCGCGGACGGCAAGCCGCAGGCCGGCATGGGGGTTTCCGCGGCGGATTACGATCTGGATGGAAACCTCGATCTGGTCAAGACCAATTTCGCCGGCGACACCCCTTCGCTCTACCACAATCAGGGCGCCGGCGACTTCGAGGACGCCACGTTCGCCGCGGGGTTGGGCGCGCACACGCAGTTTCTGGGTTGGGGGTGCGGGTTCCTTGATTTCGACAACGATGGCTGGCCCGATATTCTGATCTGCAACGGCCACGTTTATCCCGAGGTCGAACAACTGAGAACCGAAGCGGGTTATGCCCAACGTAAATTGCTTTACCGCAATTTGCGCAACGGACATTTCTCCGATGTTTCCCTGCAGGCTGGAACGGGGATTTCAGATCCAGCGCCGTGCCGGGGCTGCGCTTTCGGCGATTTCGACAATGATGGTGATATCGATGTGGTGGTTAACACGGTCAATGACTATCCGCAGTTGTTGCGTTGCGATTCGAGGCTCGAGAACAACTGGATCAAGATTCGCACTATCGGAACCAAGTCAAACCGCAGCGGGATCGGGGCACGGCTGATTTGCACGACGCACGTTGCGGGTGAGGCAAAAGCCCATCAACAGATCGACGAGGTGCGCAGCGGGGGCAGTTATATTTCGCAAAGCGATTTGCGAGTCCACTTCGGCTTGGGAAAAGCTGAGAAGGTGGACGTGATGGAAATCCGCTGGCCCAGTGGGCACGTCGATACGCTAAAAGATGTAAAGGGCAACCAGTTGATTTTTGTGAAGGAAGGCGAGGGAATTAGCCGGACGGTGCAATTCACAAAGAAAAAAGACGTTAAGGCCAGGGAATTGGGACGTTAAGGCCAGGGAATTGGACCTCCCCGCCCTGAAGGGCGGAGATTCCTAGACTACGCACAGAAAACGTACATTGAGCAGCAAAAGACTCCCCTGTGACGTGGCTGCCAAGTCGCTGATATCCCCGCCCTGAACTGCGGGGTTTTACGCTCCCAAGGATAAATTTCGTTAAGGCTTCTTCAGTTCCGGCGCGGCTGCTGCACCGGTCCCCTCTTTCACAGTATGAATCGCGTCCAGGCCCAGGTCTGCAAATTTTTCCACCAGCCCACTCGGCCAACGAATCTCCAACCATTCGATTTTTGTGGACGCTTCCAGTCCGAAGTGCAGCCGCATATCGCTACTAGAAATGTAGCTGGAGCCGCTGCGCACCTCGTCTACGAGAATGCGCTTCGCGGTCTTCACGGAAACCCGGGCACCGATGCCGTCACGATTCGATTTTGTTCCCACCAGATGAATCGCGATCCAGTGATTCGGTGTGCGGACCTGATTCACCAGCAGGCTGGGCGCGGCATTCATATTGCTTATCACCGCGGATATCCGACCGTCGTTCCACAAATCCCCAACCGCCAGGCCGCGAGAGGAAGCCGCACTGGTTATACCTGACCCGGCTGAGCTCGAAATGTCGGTGAATGTTCCGTCTCCATGGTTGTGATAAAGAATGCGCGGTTCCCGGTAATTGCTTCCCAGGTGCTGGCTGTCGACTTCGGGATAAACGTGTCCATTCACCAGAATCAAGTCGGGCCAGCCGTCGTTATCAAAATCGAAAAACATTGTTCCCCAGCCCAGATACTGCGTGTACAAGCCCAGTCCTGCGGCCGAAGTGACATCTGTAAATGTTCCATCGCCATTGTTGCGATATAGAGTTGAGGTATCGTCGGAAAAATTTGTCTTAAAGATGTCCAGGTGGCCGTCGCCGTTGTAGTCAGCAATGGTGGATCCCATGCCAGCCTGCTCGCGGCCGTCCTCATTGAACGCCGCTCCCGCGGTCACCGCAACATCGGTAAACGTACCGTCGTGGTTGTTGCGGTAAAGAACGCTGGGTGTGCTATCGCACGCTATGAAAATATCGGGCCAGCCATCTTCGTCGAAATCCAGGGTGGAAACGCTGAACGCGTAATGCCCGTCGGTGCGATCAATGTGCGCCTTTGCGGTGACGTCTTCAAAGGTGCCGTCGCCTTTGTTGTGATAGAGAATATTCTTCGCGCCCGGCAAACCGCGCGGACCACACATCACAGGAACGCCTTTCCATATACAAGTGGGTCGCTCGCCCGGCGCGGGTGCCGTCGCCAAATCGAAATCCACATAGTTGGCTACGACCAGGTCGAGCCGACCGTCGCGATCATAGTCGACAAATGCGCAGCCGGTGCCCCAAGCTTTTCCCGAGCCTGCGACGCCGGCTTTTTCCGCCACTTCAGAAAAAACGCCGCCCTGGTTGTGATACAGGCGGTTCTTGCCATAGTAGGTAAGGTAGATATCTTCCCAGCCGTCGTTGTCGTAATCCCCGATGCAGACTCCTTGGCCCCAGCCAGTTGTGGTTAGCCCAGCTTTGACGGTCACGTCGGTGAAAGTTCCGTCGTGATTGTTACGATAGAGATGATTGCTAGGTGCTGGTCCGGCGGGAGTCGTTCCCAGCCTGGTTCCGTTCACCAGAAAAATATCGGGCCATCCGTCGTTGTCGTAATCGAATATCGCAACGCCCGTCCCGGTGGTCTCAATGATGTATTTCTTGGTGTCGATGCCGCCGAAGATTTCCTGCATGGTAACCCCGGCTTTTTCGGCTACATCCGTAAAGTTTGCGATCGAATTGGGCGGCGGAGAAGTCTTGGGCTGCTGGCTTTGAACGGAGACGACGAAAGCAGTCAGAGTTATGGCGCAGGCAAATTGGCGGCACGCTAACCCTAGACCACAAGGAATCTTCAATCGCATGTCTCAGCTTCGAATGGTAGGTGTGTAAAGGATATTGGTCAACGGCGCCTGGTTGGATTGTTACGAAGAGGGAAGCGAGCAAGGTGCGCTATCCTGAGAGCCGGTGTCAGAAAATAATGCGCAGCCGGCTAGAATTTAGTTCCACTCTGATCGTCCTCGGCATTATCTGTTGTGTCGCTGGAACGGCGGCGCAGACAGCCCCGGACCGCGCATCCCCCAAAGCCTATCAGGCCGGCGTTGCTGCGATCGAGCGCGGCGACTTGCCTGCGGCTCGGGCTGCTTTTGAGCAGGCGGTTCGGCTCAATCCGCAGAGTGCTGACGCTCAGAACATGCTTGGTCAGGTCCTGCTACAGCAAGGCCAAGTCAACGACGCGATTACGCATTTTCGGGTGCTGGTGCGGCTTCGTCCGAAGCTCGCTATCGCTCGCGCTTACTTGGCTCAAGCTCTGCAGGCCAAGGGTCTCTCGGATGAGGCAATCGTGGAACTGCGCTCGGCGGTGGAGCTGGCGCCGCAACAATGGCAGGCCCATCAGGCGCTAGGGCGGGCACTCAGTGTGGGGCAAACGGCGGACGAGGCCATCGCTGAATTCAAGGACGCCATACGCCTGGCGCCGGATCAACCTGAGTTACACGACGAACTCGGGTCGGTGTTGGCTCAGCAGTCGCGATTCGAGGAAGCGGAAAAGGAATTCCGCGAGGCAGTAAAGCTAAACCCGCAATACGAACCGGGTTATTTTCATCTTGGCGTCACGCTTGCAAGGGAAGGGGAGCACGAAAAAGCGCAAGCCGAACTGGAGCATGCGCTGAAGCTGGATCCAAAGGACGCAACGGCTTGGTACTACCGAGGTACGGCTCTCGAAGCGGATGCAAATCCCGAAGAAGCCCTCCGCTGCTTCGAGCAGGCGATCAAACTGAAGCCAGATTTCGTGCCTTCGCAAACCAGCCTGGGCCTTCTCCTTCAGCGACGCGGAGACCCGGATGCCGCAGTGACCGCCTTCACCAAGGTTATCGAACTAACGCCGTCCGATGCGGAAGCTCACAATAATTTGGCTCTTGCCCTGCTGCAGCGTGGGGAAGCCGATGCTGCAATCAAGGAATTTCGCGAGGCCATCAGACTTCATCCCGGGGACGCCGGATTTCAAGGCAACCTGGGCACTGCATATCTGCAGAAGACCGATTTTGATGCGGCCGCGGCACAGTTCCGGACTGCCCTGCAACTTGATCCCGGCAAAGCGAGCCTGCACCATGATCTGGCCTTGGCGCTGAAATTCAAAGACGATTTGCCCGGGGCAATTGCCGAGTGGAGAGAAGCGATTCACCTCGACCCGAAGCTGGCAGACGCTTACTACAGCCTGGGAGTCACGCTGTGGCAGTCGGGAGATTTTCCCGGGGCGGCGGAACAATTACGGCAAGCCACGCAAATTAAGCCGGACTACGCCGAGGCCTATTACACGCTGGGTACGGTGCTAAAACAGATGAACAAGTTATCCGACGCTGCCGATGCATTGCGCCAGGCGATTCGGTTGGATCCTGACTTCGCGGGTGCTCACACCACGCTAGCGGCGGTTCTGCGTCAACTCGGCGATACCGCGCAGGCTGCGGCTGAAAGCAAAGCCGGGGCGGAAATGAGCAAAAGGAAAACCGATCTGCAGGCCGCGACGTTCGCCACCAACTCCGGCCGCCGATTGCTTAACGCCGGCGACCTTGATGGCGCCATCTCACAGTTCCGCACGGCAATTCGTGCGATGCCATCTTATGCTTTAGCGCACTATGACCTCGGACTCGCGCTGAGTCAGAAAGGGCAAAAGGACGAGGCAGGCGGGGAATACCGGAAAGCTGCCGAACTGGACCCTCAGCTCGCCCCGCCGTCGACGTCGGTTCAGTAGAGAAAGATTCGCGGGCCGTCGAATTCCTTAGCTGCCCCGTTTGCGGACGGCCACCAGGTCGGTGATCACCGGCACCCCGTGCGCCACCTTCACGTGGAGTAGTGCTTCAAACGGTTTCAGGTCGGCTGCCTTCGATACCCCTAGCCTCCCCAATAACTCCGCGAGCGAATCCTGCCGGCAGACATATTCCGCTGCGGCTTGCGTGCCAAAAGTGGTGGTTCCGGCCAGGATCAGTACAGTTCGGGCGGGATCCATGCCCGGCACCAGGGCAATCACCGCGTAGTCCTCGCTGGTTGGCTGGCTGGGAATGCTCCCTAAAAAAATCCGGGGCTCGCCCGGCTGAGGGTGTATGTTGGCCACTCCCAGGTCACCCTTGCGCGGTCCGGAGGCGATTCTCTGGAAAACAAATTCCTCAGTACCTGGTATATCCAACAGCGTCAGATTTTCGGCCGGGGAGCCGACGAAAATAAGGTCATTATTCTTAGCATCATCCAGAGAGAACAAACTGCCGCGCTTCACCCGAAGCTGCTGATTCAGCAGAGTGAAGACTCGATCCAATTGATGGACGGCAAGCACTTCCCCAACCCCCGTGTAATGGTCCAGGATGAAGGCTCCGGAGTCGCCCGCTGCTTTGAAGTAACGCATCCCAGTCTCCGGCCGGCCGACGAAGCTCCCATTGCTGAAGATCACCCAAGGCTGCTGAGAACCGGTGACGAAGCGGTTCCAGAAGACCTGGTAAACGGCTGGAATGGATTGTTTAGCAACCGGTTGAGTCCGCCCACGAACTGCCAACAGCAGAGCACCCGCCAGCAAAACCGAAAGCACTGTCACCGCGATGAACCATCCGCGATTCGAAGAATGCCCTGGGTCTTTGTGCTCCGTTCCTTCACCGGTCCGAGGCGCCACACTCAACCTCGCGGGTGGAATGCGCAAATGAAACGCGAGCGCGTAGGATCCCTTCGGCAACTCGATTACAATCGAGTCGTCAGGCGCTTCGTGGGTGTAGTACTCTTCGAGCTTCACGCGCAATCGCCCTGCCTGTACTCGAACCGTCGAGTCACTCTGAGGATCAAATCCGGCGGGCCGCCCCAGCACCTCAGTTGCGATTTGGTATTCCTTTACGGGCACACCGCGATGATCCAGAGTGCGTTGGGCGAGATAGCGGAGCAATTTACAGAGGGATTCGGAGCTACGAAGGCTATGACTATTAATAAGCCTATCTACTTGCTGGAAGAATTGATCCCGCCCAACTTCGTAACCATGCGTTAAAGCCATGTGACAGGGGAGTAACCGGCTCCTGTATCTTCTTGTGAGTTCAGGACCTTACACAGTGTAACGGCATGAAACCTAGTTTAACCTAGTCGAATAGTGTTTTTGTACTAGGACTTGCAGACTCCCTTTCCGCACTCTCCCTGTTCAGTGGGGCCCCGCTGTTGCGACTCGCCAGGAGGCAGTTCATGAAGACGTCAGGTCTTGCAGTCATGGCAGCATTCGCGCTGCTCTTCTCGTTTTGCACACCCGAAGCATCCAGCCAGGCAGTTTTCGGCAGCATTTCTGGAACGGTCACAGATCCCTCAAGCGCGGCTGTCGCTAAAGCAAAGGTGACCGTAATCGACGAGGCGAAAGGCACCACCGAGCAGGCCACAACCAATGAA
>DATNKA010000415.1:0-3626 GCA_035603655.1 Candidatus Acidiferrales bacterium
CTGGATTTCGAGCGAGTCCGCGAGCGCAGTCGCCACCAGGTCGGGGCGCGTGATCGAAGCCAAACCAACAAATTGGACACCCCCGGAGAACCGGTCCGCTATGGCGGTAGCTGCTGCAATGGCGAGTCGGGTTTTTCCAGCTCCTCCCGGGCCGGTAAAGCTCAAGAGCCGGACATCCGATCGCAGTATCAACTCGGTGGCCTCAGCGACTTGCAGTTCTCGTCCGATGAGCGAAGTACGGGGGATTGGCAAATCACGGCGCTGTCTGGCAATCTTGGCCGGATGCAGCTCGCGGGCGTCGGACAAGTCAAACAGATCAGTACGCGGGGATTGATCGGGCTTGGTTTCGCGCTGGATTACCTCGGCAGTGAACAAATACCCGCGCCTGGGCACCGTCTTGAGTAACTGCTGACTACGATCATCCAGAGCCCGACGCAACTCGAGGGTACACTGCACCAGCGAATCGTCGGTAACAAAAGCATCGGGCCATACTGCCTGCATCAATTCCTGTTTGCCGATCAACCGCCCAGGGTGTTCGACCAGATATTTGAGCGTTTCATAAACCTTCGGGCGAAGCCTGATCTCTTTTCCCGCCTTAAGGACACACCCCCTGGCTCCATCCAGTGTGAACTCGCCGAATTGATAGCTTTGGAGACCCAAGTGTGCTCCTGTTTTTCGCAGCTGCGTACTGATTTCGGCGTTTCTTCGGGGTTGTTTCGTTACTCGCCGTCCTGTGGCTTGTTACTTTGCAGTTGCTCGGGGGGGACTCAGCAACCGGTTGCACGATTTCGACCGCAAGTCCAGGAATACCGCTCCACAGAGGGGATTCTAGCAAATGTGGTTGCCGAGGAAGCCGTTAGCCATGGTAGCAGTGGACGATGAGCACCGAAAGGCGAAACCGACAAACCCTGGAGGATCTATGAACCGCATTGCAAACATCTTGACTGGACTTTCACTCGCAGTCTTGTTCTTCGGGGCTTCGGCTCATGCCCAATCCGAACAACGGATGTCCGGCAACATTCCTCCTGATTTCACTGGCGGAACCCTTTCGCTGCTTGCGGGTCAATACGAATTCCGGGGCGTTGGAAACAACATTATTCAGCTTCGGGATTCTCACGGTCGCAGCGTGTTCGCCCTATCATCCGCACCGGTCGAGGCGAACGGGCTTCCTCAGAAGTCCACCTTCAAGTTCGCCGTGGTGAATGGTCATCACGTTTTGATTCAGATCGGGAACGATCTTGCTGGTAATGGCAACGAATTCCCGTATGGAAATGCTTCCCTGGAAGCGGCCAGGCAGCGAACTATTGAGGGAACCCTGGCAGACCGCCGCTAACTCAACACAATTGAAGACCAATTCAACAATCAAAAAGGAGACAAGTCCAATGAGTACATCGCAGGTTCCAACCTTTACTAAGAGAATCAGCCAGCTCGCGAGGCAGGTGAAGTATTCGCTGATCGCTCTCGCTCTCGTGAACGTCTGCTTCTTGCGCGCCGTGGCGCAGGACGTCCATTCGCACTCAACGACAACGCCAAACGAACTGACCGCGGACCAGCAAAGCAAACAGAGTACCCTTCTCAGAGTTGTTCGGGAAGCGACCGAACGGTTTAAGGATGTCAGGCACGCCGAGCACGAAGGGTATCGCCTTGAATTTGGTTGCGTGAGCGGCGACGACTTTGGAGCAATGGGTCTTCACTACGTGAATGACACATTGGTGGGCGACGGTATCGTAGATGTCACGCGTCCTCAGATCGTGCTCTACGAGGCTCAGCCCGACGGAAGCCTGAAACTGACCGGCGCCGACTACCTCGTTATTGCCAGCGCATGGGATGAGAAGCATCCGGGCACGCCACCGCAGCTCATGGGACAGATCTTTCACTACTTCGAATCCCCGAATCGCTTCGGACTGCCAGCCTTCTACACGCTGCATGTGTGGGCGTGGAAGGAGAATCCCAAGGGCGCATTCGTGAACTGGCACCCCAACGTTTCGTGCCAGTCATTCGTCGGACAAACCACCCCTTAGTCGGGGCGATCGCCGGACCAGGAATCGCCTTCGTTCGATCACCCTGCGGATCGAACGGTCCCGGCATGACAGCAACCGAGAACGAGCACTGATGGACAAAGGAGAGAGATGAGTACTGCAACACAGGCACCTGCAATCGACATGAACAAACTGAACGCTTTCATCGGTCAATTCGTGACTGATCTCGGCGCCGCAGTTCACGCAGGCATGGTCGTCATCGGGGAAAAATTGGGACTTTACAAAGCTCTGGCCAGCGGCCCCCTGAGTTCTGCGCAACTTGCCGCAAAGACGAAAACAGATGAGCGTTACCTGCGCGAGTGGTTGGCCTCACAAGCTGCGGGGGGATACATCACCTACAACGAAACTACGGGCAAGTTCAGCCTGAGTGAAGAGCAAACCTTCACGCTGGCGATGGAAGACAGTCCCGCATATCTGCCCGGAGCCTTTGAACTGGCTTTGGGTTCGCTTGCGGCGGTTCCACGGATCGCGGAATCGTTCCGCACCGGCGATGGCATGGGCTGGCATGAACATGTTGACGGCGTTTTCCATGGGTGCGAAAAATTCTTTCGGCCCGGGTATGCCGCCAATCTTGTCAGCTCGTGGATTCCTGCCTTGAGTAACGTCCAGGAGAAACTGGAGATGGGGGCGCGAGTGGCCGACGTAGGCTCCGGACAAGGTGCGTCCACCATATTGATGGCAAAAGCATTCCCCCACTCGCAATTCTTCGGATTCGACTACCACGATAAGTCGATTGAGGCGGCGCGCGAGTCCGCCAGGCGCAACGGCGTAGCCGACCGCGTTACCTTCGAGGTGGCAGAGGCCAAAGCGTTTCCCGGCAAGGACTACGACTTCGTGGCTGTCTTCGATTCCCTGCATGACATGGGCGATCCGATCGGCGCGGCGGCGCACGTCCGGCAGTCGTTAGCCAGAGATGGCACGTGGATGATCGTCGAGCCCTTTGCCAATGATCAATTGAAGGACAACCTGAACCCTCTGGGCCGGGTTTACTACTCCTTTTCGACCCTACTGTGCACGCCTTGCTCACGATCACAGGAAGTCGGACTGTGCTTAGGCGCACAGGCTGGCGAGGCGCGCATACGGGATGTGGTGACCTCAGCCGGCTTCAACCGTTTCCGCAGAGCTACGGAGACGTCCTTTAATATCGTCTACGAGGCGCGACCATAACGTGGAATTGAGTCCGCAAGTTATGCCCAGAGATGGAGGAAGCTATGGAACAAGAAGCCGTCGTTCAATTTAGGAATCAGCTCCGCGGTGATCTTATCGAGCCCACCGACACGCGTTATGAAAAAGCGCGCGAAGTCTATAACGCCATGATCAGTCGCAAACCGCGTTTGATCGCCAACTGCGCTGATGTGGCCGACGTAATCACTGCCGTTCATTTCGGCCGGCAACAGGAGTTGCGGGTTTCGATTCGGGGCGGGGGCCATAACGCAGGAGGTTTGGGAGTCTGCGACGATGGCCTCGTCATCGATCTCTCCCCCATCAAGTACGTTCATGTCGATCCAGCGGCAAGGACGGCACGTGTGGGCGGCGGTTGCACCTGGGGCGATGTTGACCACGCAACCCATGCATTTGGGCTCGCTG
>DATNKA010000416.1:0-14555 GCA_035603655.1 Candidatus Acidiferrales bacterium
TGATGAGGTGTGTGCCAAACTGAGAAATTCCTGCGCGCGCGATTGAAAACAAACTGAAAGTCCGACGATCTCCGCCTCGCCCGCCTGTTCGGCGACCGCCTCCACATCATCCGCCGAATTGAACACTGCCAATGACGTCTCGTGCCGTTTCGCCTGCAGTGAAGATGCTAGATATCGGATGGAAAGATTCTCCTCAAAGTCCGGACCCGCCAGAAGAACGCGCATATGCCCTCCCGCCCGTCAAATCTAGAACGTGCCGATTGTACATTCCTGCATCGCCGATATTGAATTTAGACTTAGGCAGATTGCACCTTGTCGGGGTGACTGACTAAACGGAGATTACTCCGGGCCATAAAGTATCGGCATCGGGGAAGTCTGGCGCTGACAGTCAGTGAGGTTCCTCCTGAGAGTCGGGCAAGCCGTAAATTGAGGTTCAGCCGAGTCCGACGGTTCCGCTTCGTCCTCACAACAGCGCGTGTAACGTCAAGTCTCGCCTATCACACATAATCATGATGCTCCCAAGGAGGGGAATATCATGCTAGTTCGCTATTTCAGACGGCCATCACGTATCGAGCAACTGCGCAGTAGCCGGTGGTCATCTGCTTGAAGGGTTCGCCAAGGAACTGTCCTAAGGCCGCTATCAGTGGGTTGCAGCGCGCGAGCACATTCGAGCGGCGGAGCCTACATCGAGTATCGGCTGCCGTCCGCCCTCGAACAGATTCGCTGCATTCTGTCGATTCCCACCAAGGAGACAGAGGTGCGTCTCGTCCGGCACCTCACGGCACAGGAGATGCAATCTATTTTGGATGCTCCTGATCCAGCACGCCGGGTCGGTATTCGTGACCGCGCAATGCTGCACCTCTGTTTCGCCGGTGGATTGCGAGTGTCGGAACTGGTGGGCGTTCGCGTTATTGACGTTAGACTCCAACCCGAGCCTAACGAGATCGTTGACGGGAATCTCCTGATTCGGAAATTCCTCAGTGCCTCTTCCACCTGACTGCGCTTGGCAGAATACGGCAGCAACCGGACCTAGCCCTGCTTAACTGGTGATCCGCGCAGGCGCGGCGTTCGCATCACTTCGTGCCCCGTATCGTTTGGTCGCTGCCCATGCGATTGCGGTGAGTGCCGCTAGTATGAACAATAGTGTTGAGCCACCTTCAGGAACGGAAACCGGCTTCCCGGGATGAGGGGGATGCTCCGGTTTGATGATGATGTGACTGTCGCCGTCGCGGTTTGTAAACTCTTGGTGTTCCATATGGTGACTCGCTGCTCTCTTTTTTAACCACGCATACGCTCGATAAATTCGCGCAGGTTGATCGTACAGAGAGACGATGTCCAGGGGAATGGCCCGAAAGAGGGGATACGGAAGTAACATCGCCGATCTCCAAATGATTTACCACCCTGTTCCATGTGCGTGGTCGCAAGAGGTATCAGTGCCGGTGAGGTGGTCAATGCTCTTCACGGTGACGCTCCCTACGTTTTTCTGGGCGCAGCATTTGTCACTGTGGGGCTGCTTGCCGCCGCTCTGGCAGCCCTTCGGCGCAAGCCTGAGGCATTGCTGATTTACTTCGCGCTGTTCGCTGCATTCTGCGGCGTTCGGCTGTGGATACAGAGCGACTTGCTAAGAATGACAGTGCGAACCGCATTATGTCCTCGATGCAGCGATGGTCTGCGACCCACGATGACGACTTGAGGGTGCCGGTCTGCGACTATCAGGGCGTTGCGTAGGAGTCTGAGGAATACCTCGCCCCTGGGTGGAACCTTACTTGCATCTCGCTGTCCTTCCGGTCTCAACTCATAATCATTGTCGATTGAGTCTCGGAGGCCTGATGAAGATCCCGCGCAGGTCCGCATTGGTTGCGTGTAAATGCATCGTCTGGTCGATCGCTTTCTCGGCGGTCGTGTTCTGGTCACAGAGTGCCTTGTCTGGAGAACCGCCGGAAACCGAACTGAAGACGACAGCGGTCGCCGCCTTCAAGAATGGACTGGCATTCGTGGTGAAGCAGGGCGACGCGCGCCTGGAGGCTGGAGTGGGAAATATCGCTTCCGTCCCGAACGCAACTTTGGGCTCTTTGTGGATTGCGCCAAATGATGCTGGAGCGTCGCTGGATGAGATCGTCGCTCACCGTTACAAAGTCTCCGGGCAACAGAGCCTGACGGTTCTGGCGGAGGTGCTGCTGGCCAATGCCGGCAAGGTACTCACGATAGTTGATAACAACCAGAAGGAGTACACGGGCGAGATCGTCGGGTTTCGGCAGGCAGCAGGATCTGCGTTGTCGTCGAACCCTTCGGCGGAGAATTCTTACTCGAACGCCTTGCCCGTGTTGCCGCAGCCACGGGTTGTGCCGGAATTCCTGCTGCTTAAATCCGAGGGCAAGATCTTGGCTCTCTATTTCCACAACATCGCGCGGGTAGTTCTTCCGGCGGATTCCATACTCCAGCAACCCCAGGAGGAGGAGCGCAAGGCACTGCGTTTCAAAATCAAAGGCGCGACCGGGCATGCCAATCTGACGATGGGATATCTGGAACACGGATTGGGGTGGACTCCTTCGTATCTGGTTTCGCTTCAGGATGACAGGATGGCACAGATCACGATGCAGGCCGTCCTGGTCGACGATGCTGAAGATTTGAAGGATACAGACCTCTTCTTCGTGGTGGGTGTCCCGAACTTTGCTTATGCAAATGTTCCGTCCCCGATGGCATTGCAACAGAGCCTGCTTGATTTCATGCAGGCAGCTGCGCGCCGAAATGACACGAATGGACTCTATTCGAACGCACTCACGGGTCAGCGTGTGATGGGAGGAGTGGTGAATAGCCTGGGCGATGCAGATTCAGAGGCGCCGAGTTTCGCCTCCACCATCCAGGAATTACAGGGAGCGCAGGAAGAAGATCTTTTCTTGTACAACCGAAAGAATGTGACTCTTGGGCGAGGCGAACGCGCAACTTACAATGTGTTTTCCGAAATCGTGAACTATGAGCACATCTACGAGTGGAATCTGGAAGACCAGCCGCGCGTGGACGGATTCGGCAATGCGCAGAATAATTTGAATTCGGGAGCGGACCGTTCGACGAAAGATAGCATCTGGCATGCGTTGCGGTTGAAGAACACAACAAAATTTCCCTGGACGAGCGCACCCACCATGGTAATCTCCGGCACTAAGCCTCTGTCGCAGGATACGGTGCCGTACACGCCCAAAGGCGCAACATCAAGCTTGAAGCTGACGGTGGCGACCGACATTCGCGCCAGTCATGAAGAAAATGAAGTCGATCGCCAGAAAGATGTCCAGCGGCGGCGCAGCCACAACTATGACGAAGTGACTGTCGAAGGAACGCTGACGGTCAGGAACTATAAAAGCAAAGAAGTGCGGTTGAGCATCGCGGATCGAGTGCGGGGAAGCGTTGATTCGCAGACCGACGATGGAAAAACCACCAAATTGGCCGAGGCCATTGCGGTTGACAACCCGCTCTCCAGGCTGACATGGGAAGTCACGTTGAAGGCCGGAGAGGAAAAGGTCATTAAGTATCGCTACAAGGTGTGGCTGCGTGTTTAAGGCCGCAGATGTAGGTCAATAATCCTCCTTAGCAGCATTTTTGTTCGCGTTTGTCACCCACTCGACTCGCGCTAACAGACGCAGACGGGCATTTGCGGTCTGAAACGGCCAGTGGAATTTCGACACTATTACTAACGGAGTGGGGTTGTGCTAGACTGTGCCGAAAATACCGGGCCCCCCCACCCCGTATCGCTTTCCCCTGAATAGAACGGATCAAGAAACACAATCTGAATTTCAAGAACAGGAGACGAAATGAGAATTACAAAGCTGTTGTTGATTTGCATGTGCTGCCTGACAGTTGCACCGGCGGTTTGGGGCCAAACGGCGAACAGCTCTGCCAAGCCTGGCATCTTGGGATACCTGGACCCTAACACCGGCGCATTTCGCCCCGTGCCTGCAGCCGACGAAACTACGGATGCTCTAACGACATTCGGCGGGACTATAACCGTTTCATTCGCAATAACGGTGAAGTCCACCGGACTTACCAACGTCAGTTGTACCATCGAGGTCTCGGTAATCGATGCTCTTACAAGCAGCGCGCGCTCCTATGGCGAGAGCGCCACTGCAGCCGCCACCGGGAGCGGGACCACAAGGACATGCAAGGTAACGCTACCTTACGCCTGGGCCCTCGCAACCCAAGCCAGCGACAATATGACGACCAGTTACTTCGTAACTGGGGGAGGTTCAGTTTCCTCGCCGGTAGCGAGGAGCAGTACGCTCTCTCCCCTGGACACGCGTAAAGTTCCTGCCAATGGCGCCACTACCGCGCTCACGGCCGCCGTCACACTGTAAACATTCGGGCTGGTCTGAAATGGACCCGCCTTTTCTTGCAGATTTTGCAGTCCCCGTCCCTCAGTCGTTGACCTCTGAATCGAATTCCGTTTCGGCCTGCGCGCTCTCCGGCTTCCCGCCAATTCCCTCTTTCTGAATATTCCGCATCACATCCATGATTCGTTCGTAAATCCGGACGAGATCGCGCCCCGGCAGCGGACCGGGATTGATCTGTTGGACGTTCTCAAACACAACGCGTTCGCGATCAGGCTCGTAGACGGGCAAATTGGTGTTCCGCTTTAATCGCCCAATTTCGACCGCAGCTCGTGCGCGCTCGCTGAGCAACTCTACGAGTCGCCGGTCAAGCTCATCAATTTTTTTTCGCCAATCCGCGATGTCCATGAAGATCAATTCTCAGTTATCAGCCGTGGGAAAAAACTTTCACTAGGTATCATACGAATGCTGGGGAGAAACTTGTATCGACTTCTAGGGCACGCATCACGACATCTTAGCGGACAGCTTCCTCACAAAATCCCCTACCGCCCCCGCTTCCCTTCCCTGATTCTGCTCAATGGTTTCGACGATCGCGCTGCCTACCACGACGGCATCGGCAAACTGGCCAACTTCGGCAAACTGTTCTGCGTTTGAAATTCCGAAGCCTACCGCAATCGGCAGCTTGGTCACGCGCCGCAACCGGCGTACAAGTTTTTGGGCGTCGCCCGCCAACTGTTGGCGCGCACCGGTGACGCCGGTACGGGAGACCGCATACACGAATCCGCGCGACGCCGCCGCAATCCGCTTCAACCGATCATCGGGACTGGTGGGCGCCGCCAGAAAAACCGGCGCGAGATCATGCCTTTGCATCGCGTGCAGATATTCGCCTGCCTCTTCCACGGGCAAATCCGTCAGCAGCGCGCCGTCCACTCCGGCATGGCGGGCCACCGTGCAAAACTTCTCCATCCCCATTCGCAATATGGGATTCAAGTATGAAAACACAATCATTCCGGTAGACTGCGCGTGCTGTCGCACATCGGCGGCCAGGGTTAAAACCTGCGCCAGCGTCGTCCCCTGCCTCAGTGCTCGCTCACTCGCCCGCTGAATGACCGGACCATCCGCCACGGGATCGCTGAAAGGCACGCCCAGTTCGATCACATCCGCGCCCGCCTCAATCGCACTCAACACGATTGCTCGCGTAGTCGCGAGGTCGGGGTCTCCGCAGGTCACGTACACCACCAGCCCCGGTTTTTTATAAAAAGATAAAGGCATAGGGAGAAATTATTGGTTGTTGATGGCTGATAGAGATGACGATTCTAAATGAGCGATCAATTATCCAGCTTGAGGCTTTCGCGCATAATCCCGATGTCCTTATCGCCGCGCCCGGAAACATTTACGACGACTACTTCAGATTTCTTCATGCTAGGAGCGCGCTTGACCACTTCCGCCACGGCATGGGCCGATTCCAGCGCCGGAATGATGCCCTCGGTTCGCGCCAGCAAAGTGGTCGCGTCCAATGCTTCCGCATCGGACGCAGGCACATACTCGGCCCGTCCCGCATCCCTCAGGGCGGCGTGCTCCGGCCCAATCGAGGGATAATCCAGGCCCGCCGAAACTGAGTGGGTGTTCGCAATCTGTCCTGCCGCATCCTGCAGCACGTAGGAATAGGTGCCCTGCAACACGCCAGGAGAACCTCCACGGAAGCGCGCCGCATGTTCGCCAAGCGCCTCGCCGCGGCCTCCCGCCTCTACTCCGATCAGCCTGACTTTCTTATCCTTTATAAACTCGTAGAAAATTCCGATGGCGTTTGATCCTCCACCCACACAAGCAATCACCGCGGTTGGAAGTTTTCCTTCGGCTTTTAGAATCTGCGCGCGCGCCTCCCGCCCGATCACCCGATGGAAATCCCGCACCATCGTGGGATAAGGGTGCGCCCCCAGAACGCTGCCTAATAAATAATGTGTGGTCCGCACATTTGTGACCCAGTCTCGCATCGCCTCATTGATGGCGTCCTTCAAGGTCCGCGACCCGGATTCGACTCCGCGCACTTCCGCTCCCAGCAACCGCATGCGAAACACGTTCAGCTCCTGGCGCCGCATGTCCTCGGTCCCCATGTAGACAACGCACTCAAATCCCAGGAGCGCGCACACCGTTGCGGTAGCGACGCCGTGCTGCCCCGCACCGGTCTCCGCGATTACCCGACGCTTGCCCATGCGCTCCACCAGCAGCGCCTGGCCCAGACAGTTATTGATCTTGTGCGCACCGGTGTGCAGCAGATCTTCGCGCTTCAAATAAATTTTGGCCCCACCCAACTTCTCGGTAAGACGCCGTGCGAAGGTCAGAGCGGTGGGACGCCCGGCATAAGTCCGCAGCAATTCTTCCAGCTGCTTCTGAAATTTCGGATCGCGCTTTGCCTTCTCATACTCGCGCTCCAACTCGTCGAGCGCGGCCATCAAAGTCTCCGGCACATAGCGGCCACCGTAAACGCCAAAGCGCCCGGGTTCATTCACATGAACCGGAACGCGAGGCTGCCCGGCGGGGCTGAGGATCCTGATGTTCATTCTTGTTTTAGGAACTGTCGCCATTCTTAACTTGCCTTCCTATCGACTTCCCGTACGGCTTTCACAAACGCGCGCACCTTTTCTGGGTCTTTCTTCCCCGGCCTCGCTTCGACTCCAGAAGCCACATCGACTCCCCAAGGCTTCAGAGTGTGGATTGCCTCCGCCACATTCTGAGATGTCAGACCGCCGGCGATGACAACTGGAACAGTTTTGCTCATATGCTTCACCGATTCCGCCGCAATCCCCCAATCAAACGGCCTGCCAGTACCACCGGGCCTGTACGAGTCTCCCGAATCGAGGAAGACAGCACTCGTGCGCCTCAAGAACTCTTCCGAGAAAAAGAATCCAAAACCCTCCTCGGATGTGACTCGTTGACCTGGCATTGCCACAAACATCCGGCTACGAACATGCTGGACAAAATCTGTCAACGAACCGAGTCCCTCTCCGGCACTGGGGTACACCTGCACCGTGCTCAATCCGGCTTGCTCCGAAGTGCTGATCAACCTCTCCGCGGATTCCCCCACAAACACTCCAACTTTTTCTACGCCCTCGGGCAGTTTCTCCACAATCTCCCGCGCAGCTTCAACCGTGATGTTACGCGGACTCTTCTCGTAAAACACAAAACCCACTGCATCCGCCCCGGCCTCGACCGCGGTCAGCGCATCCTCCAGATTTGTCATTCCGCAAATCTTTATCCACGTCATGAATGTCAGGTCATGAAATCCAAGTCATGAAAGTCAGCCGCGGACAGAGGGTACTCGATCCCCGGTCGCCATGAGCTCCCGGAGAGCTCCACCCGGGTGCTCGGCTCGCATCAGCGACTCTCCGATCAGAAATGCCTGATAGCCCGCAGCGCGGAGGCGGGCAATATCTTCTGCCGAGCGAATCCCACTCTCGGCAACGCGCACCACATCTTCTGGAAATTTCTCGGCCAGCCGGAAGGCGGTCTCTTGATCCACCTTGAAGGTTCGCAGATCGCGCGTGTTGATTCCAACCAAATCGCAGCCCGCATCCAGAGCCCGCTGCAACTCTTCCTCATCATGCGCTTCGCATAAGACATCCAGACCTCGGGTGCGCGCCTCGCGCGCTAACACCATCAATTCCGCCTGCGACAAGGCCGCCACAATCAGCAACACGGCATCCGCCGAGTTCGCGCGCGCCTCCAGCAACTGAAATTCGTCCACGATAAAATCCTTGCGCAAGCACGGCAGCTTAACCGTCGCAGACGCTTTTTGTAAATTCTCCAGCGAACCCTGGAAGAATTCCTCATCCGTCAGGACTGAAAGTGCAGCCGCTCCCGCGGATTCCAGCTCCTTCGCCAATTCCTCGACCAGAAACCGGGCGCGGATTAATCCCTTCGATGGCGAGGCCTTCTTCAGCTCCGCAATCACGGTAATGCCAGACCGGTTCTTTTCCTGGAGCACCCGGCGAAACCCGCGCGGCACATGCTGTTCCGCGCGCCGCTCCAGATCTCGCAGATCTGCCAGGCGTTTCGTCTCAACCACTTTCCGCCGGGTTGTCGCCACGATGTGATCAAGAAATGCAGTCATACTGGATATTGCAATTATAGAAGACGGAGGCGACCAGCCCGAGCGTGACCGTGCGAACATGCAAAAAAAAGCCTCCGCCACCCTCGCGGGCGGCGGAGGCCAGGGTTTGATCCGCTCCAGCTGCTACTTCACGCCAGCTGCTGCGGGTTTGAAGGCATCGGCGAACGCCTTTCCATTTGGCGTGCCCATCCCGGTTACGTTGTCCCAGCCGATTTTGGTGTGCAGCGACGACGCACTGTTGCATGAGGTTCCGTCCAAGTCGCTGCTGGGCAGGGCCGAGCAGTCCATTCCGAAAGAAACCACCAGCGCGGTGTCCTCTATGGAAGGATAGTCCCACAGGGCGCTGACAAACTTCGGTGGCGTGGCCGGAGTTGGGCCGCCCAATACCTGGCTCGGGGTGTAGTTAATGGTTCCGGTGGATTCGAGAATTGAGGCCTTCACGTTGGTTTTGGAGGTAACGGGAACAACGTCGGTGACGGCTCCCGCTGGCAAGGTATAGACCCACTGAGCGGCCTGGCCAAGAGGCGTGTTTGCCTCTTGATTGGCAATTGCCCAGAGGCCGGAGAACATTGGACAAGCAACGCTGGTGCCGCCCCATACCTGCCAAACCTGTTCCGGAACCTGGCCCGGGACGGAAATGGCAATCACCACTCCGGTGAACGGATCCGCCAGCCAGGCAATATCGGGCACTTGCCGATACTTTCCGGCTAGATTCTTCTGGAATGGAGGTTTCGGGAAACCAGCCAGACAGTTTCCGCCGCTATCCTGCACAGCGCAGTTGCTTGGGCCCCCACCTGCACCGGCGTAGAAGCCGGCGTCCAACGGAGGAGCGAATATGGATCCCGCGCTAGCCAGTTCGGCTTGGTTGTTTCCCCATCCTGACTGCCAGGCGATGGAGTTATCTGCGTTTAATGCGAGGCTTACTCCACCCACCGCGGTTGCCCATGGCGAATCCGCCGGAGCATTCACTGTGGCTGGAATTCCGAAAGCCGTGTAGTCGCCGTTGTCTCCCGAAGAGAAGTTGGTGGAGATTCCGGAGATTGCAGCGATTTCGGAAATCAGGTTTTCGTTCTCCAGTTCGGAAGCGGGGGTGAAGGCTTCCGGTGAACCGTAGCTACCCGAAACTGAGTTGCCCAGCTGGTAGTTAACGGCGTAGTACTCGGCCTCGTTTACATCCTGAAAGCTGGCCGAAGGCGGAACTACCAGGTCGATGTTGGCTCCGGGAGCGATGGCATGAGCCCATTCCACATCGATGTTGATTTCCACTTGATCCGGAGCAATACAGAAACTCTGCGTCGGAGTGTAAATGATGCTGAAGTTCGAGGGACCAAGCAAGGGCAATCCGAACATTGCCGAAAAGGCATTTGCGTCATTCTGAATGGTTGACGAACCGCACCAGTCAAGAATGACGATGGTCTGTCCGGACCCGGTGAACCCCTCGGCGTAAAGCCCCGTGAGATTGTAAGCAGTCTGAATGGGTGTTGGCGTGTAGCCGCAACCAGCGCTGGTCAGGGTCTGCAGATTTAAGTGATTGCCGGTGTAAGTCCCGATGGGAAGCTGACCATCGTTGTTGGTTGAAAACTGTTGCGACACTACACCGTCGAAGCAGTTTGAAGTATAGAAACTCGAATCCGTAGTCGAAGCGGCCGTCCTTGTGAACCCCGACTTGCCGGCCGGAAGCGTTGGCCGTTGCATCGCCGGGTGCTCATATTCTCCGGAGTCCAGTCCTGAAACCGATTTCACCAGCGGACCCGCGACTCCGTCTACATAGGGATCGCTGGCGTTGGCTCGAATGATCTTGTTCCCGACCTGGTAGTTGTTGAGTTGAACGTGGAACGCCTTCTCCACGTCTCCGACCGTGCCACGCGCCCTTACAAAAAAATTGTCGTTGCCAACCTTTACCACCTTCAGGTTGTGCGATTCAAAAAACTCCTGAACGGTTTTGGCTTCTTCGGCCGTCGGGGCAAACCGCGACGCAATTTGCGATCGGGTGAGCCAGTGACGGTAGTTGGGTGAAGTGCGATCGTACAAGTCGCGCGCTACCGCATCCATCTCCCCACGGTTGTGCGCGTTCAGCCAGATACTTACGTCGATGGTCTTCGACGGATCTACCGTTCCGAGATTCTTCGCCGTCGCAGCGTAGCCGGGAGTGTTATGGGCAACGAACTGTCCGACAGCCGCATTGGCCGGGAGAGCCGAGCATAGGGTTATCGTTAAGGCCAGCACAACTAAACTCAACGCCGTCGTCCGCGTTCGGTCGAAGTGGGCTGAGGGGTACAACGCTCCTGTATCCTTGTACATTGCTTCCTCCTGGGAAAACGTCATGTGTGTGGGACCTCGCCAGCGGTTTTGACCATCAGCGATGGCCTGCGCCCGCGCTATCTACCATTGGAAGTGGCAACTTATTGTCGTAACTCGCTACCTGAATTCAGCGTGGCTCGCTGCGCTGCGAGGGGCAGCAATGCTGAATTACCTTCCCCAAGGGTCCCGACATGCTAATGGCTTAGCCGAAGAATGACAATGAGATAATAAGGTTCCTGCGGTCTTTTTCTTGCCAGAGATCGGATGCGCAATCTTTTGCACTCAGGATTTCCGGTCTCGGTACATTATTGACAAACGGCTTCAATCTCCTTGTAAGGCTTCTCGGCATGCTCGGGATACTTGATCCCCTTCACCTGCATCATCTGGTCAAGTAACGTGCCGGCGTCATGCAGGCCCACGTCCGGGTCACTCTGATATGCTGCATCGGTCTGAGCTTCTTCGAGGGTCACCAGTCTGAATCCTTTCTGCTTGAGCAGGTCCAGGGCATCGGGAAGAATCGTGCTGCTGTAGGCTCCCAGATGCATCAGCAACACGTAGTTGATCTCGCGTCCGAAGATCAGCTTGGCTTGCTCGCGGCCGAGATCGAGAAATTCCGCCGCCGTGTTCAAGTAACTCGACCGCAGCCACTCCATAGACTTCTTATCGCCCTTCGCGACGCAGCGGGCATACGCCGTGTTCCACAAGTAGTCTTCCCAGTCGAGCGTCACCTGCGCGATTCTGTAGCCATGCATCTGCAAATAGGCACGCACTGCACGGCGCTTCTCGACCGTGTCTCCCTCATGAAGAAACGGATAGCGAAACCAGTGCCAGGTATCTCTCGCGTCTGCATTTAGCGGCTCCAACTTTAGCAACTCCAGTGCGGGTTCGTTCTCGTCGATCTCGCGTTCGAAGGCCTCGGGAGGGTTCTGCTCCAGATCCATGTGCGTGTAGGTATGATTTCCGACGGGTTCTGCGGCTGCCCAGACTTTCAGCGCCTCCGCGCCATCCGCGTTTCCTTCCAACTTCTTCGCGTTGATGAATCCATAGACCGGAGGCACGTGCCGTTTCTTCAGGATCTCCAAAACATTCTTAGCAGTGTCGACACGAGTCACTCCGGGCGGGAGTAATCCGTTCAGTGGCAGATCATCGAAGGTGATGGCGAGTTTCTGAGCAAGGCCGGTCCCGCAAAATATCCAAAGGAAGGTGACGGCAAGAAGGAAGGCAGGGGACGGGGTAGATCGCGCAGACTGGCAGCGGACGGCTCCACAGAAATTTTTCATCTCAGGAGTTTACTGCAAGCGCTAAGGAACGATGACTGCGGCGCCATCGATGGCATCATTCTTGACCGCAGCGAGGGCTTGGTTTGCCTGGTCCAGGGAAAAAACAGTTACCTTGGGCTGGAGCCTGATGTCAGCGGCAATCTTCAGAAAATCGCGAGCGTCGGATCGAGTCATGTTGGCAACGCTGCGGATCTGGCGTTCGCCCCAGAGTAAGCGGTCATAGTCGAACTCAGGGATGCGGTCCAGATGAATCGCATTGATCGCGACGATTCCTCCCTTTCGCAGGCTGGCGAGGGCGGAGACCACTACGTCTCCGCTGGGCGCGAAGGTTACCGCGCGATCGAGTTCGATGGGAGGCTTGTCGGTTTCACCGCCCACCCACTTCGCTCCCAGCGAGGCAGCCAATTGGCGGTGCGAAGCGCCGCGCGTGGAAACGTATACCTCGCAATTCCAGGAATGTAGAACCGCAATTGCGAGATGAGCCGACGCGCCAAAGCCGAACAGTCCAACCCGGTCGCCCGGTTCCACGCCGGCCACTCGCAGGCTGCGAAAGCCGATGATGCCGGCGCACAAGAGAGGCGCGGCGTGCAGGTCGTCGAGTTGTGGCGGGAGCGCATAGACAAAATCGCGGCGCGCCACAGCATACTCCGCATAACCGCCGTTGACGGTGTATCCGGTGAAAATCGGCGAATCACAAAGATTTTCCAGGCCGCGGCGGCAGTAGGGACAATCTCCATCGACAGCGCCGATCCACGAGACCCCCACGCGCGTTCCTGCCGGCAACTCGGCGGTGGCTCCATCAACGACGTCGCCTACGATTTGGTGGCCGGGGATTAGCGCTTCCTTGCGCGGCGGCAAATCCCCTTCGACGATGTGCAGATCGGTACGGCAGACGCCGCAGGCACGAACCCGCAGGAGCACTTCATCGGCTGCAGGCGTGGGCTTGATCGTTTCCTCGAGCTGAAGAGGATGTTTTGCCGTGCGTAGGATGGCGGCTTTCAAGGCTTTGGCCAATTAGCGTGAGCGAGATAATCGCAGCTATCACTGGCAGCATACCGCTTCCTTTTCGGTAATCTCAATACTGCTTAGGTTGTAGGGAGGAGCGACGAGGTCACGCTAATGATCTGGAAGGCTTGCTGATAGCCTCGGCCAAATCATTGAGGAACATGGCGGCGCGGGCGCCATCGGCGACGCGGTGATCGCTGGAGAGAGTGAGGGTGATCATTGGGCGCACTGCGGGCTTGCCATCAACGGCGACGACTCGGTCGACGATGCTTCCCACGGCGAGAATTGCGGCTTGCGGCGGAGTGATAATCGCGGTGAACTGGTCGACATGATACATGCCGAGGTTGCTGATGGTGAACGTGGCATCAGCGATGTCAGCGGGACGGAGCTTTCCTGCCCGGGCTCGCTCGGTCACGTCGCGGCGCTGCTGCGCAATTTCGGCGAGCGTTGCAATGTGCGCGTTGGGGATTACCGCTGCCACGACTCCGTCGTTCACTGCAATCGCAACACCCATGTTCACCTGGTTGTGGATGCGAATGCCTTCGGCGGTGAAGCTTGAATTCAAACGCGGGTGCTGGAGCAGAACCCGCGAAGTGATTGCGACCAGCAGATCGGTATGGGTGACGCGAAGGTTGTGCGTAGGTTCGATCTCGGAGACCAGCTTTTCCCTATATTCATTGAGCGCGCTGGCATCGATTTCACGGGTGACGAAGAAGTGCGGAACGGTGGTCCAGCTCTGTGCGGTGCGTTCAGCCATGAGACGGCCAAGTGTGCCGGGTACTTCGAGGCCGGCTGATTTCTGGGGAACGGCGACCGACGCGGCTGGCCTGCCAGCTGATTGCACGTCCGACGCGAGAACTTCCCCGCCGGGCCCGGAGCCATGCAGGGTGGCAAGATCCACGCCCAGTTCTTTCGCAAGACGACGAGCCTTCGGAGAGATTCTCGCGTTCTGGGCGGGAGAAGATCCGGACGTAGCGGCTGCGACCGGCGCAGCATGTGTTTCCGTCTTTCCCTGTGAACCAGCACGCGCTGTGGGTGCGGCGGTTGCAGACTCTTTTTCCGTCGGCGGCTTTTCGCCAGGAGCCACGATCCAGGCGATTATTTGGCCCACGGGAATGTCGGCGCCGACCATCCCTGTAATTCCGGCAAGGATTCCGTCCGCGGGCGCTTCGACTTCTATTACCGCCTTATCGGTTTCGATTTCGAGAAGCGGCTCCCCTTTGGTGACGCGGTCGCCATCCTGTTTCCGCCAGGCGATGAGCTTGCCGGTTTCCTGCGCCATCTCGAGGGCGGGCATGACTACGCTGAAGGCCATGATGTTTTATCCGGGAAGGGCTCCATTTTGGCCTTCAGTCCGAAACTCCTACACGCTCGGTTTTGGCGCTGGCTTCTATCATGTCGAGCACGCGAGCGCTGGGCGCGGCTTCACTTTCGCGAGTTGTCGGCAGCGGTCCGTCGACCGTGAAATAGTGCGCCCCCGCCACCAGAAGTTGTTCCGCCGGGAAGCGAGTGATGACTTCGTGCCCCGTGGGCGTGACGACG
>DATNKA010000417.1:0-5173 GCA_035603655.1 Candidatus Acidiferrales bacterium
CCCCACGCCCGTGTCACTGACCGAGAACTGGAGTTGACCGTCCTGCAGTTCCGAGTTCACCGTAAGTTCTCCGCCTGAGTCCGCCATGGCTTCGATGCCGTTAAGCATGAGGTTCATGAACACTTGCTGCAGCTGCACACGGTCCGCCATGATTTTGGGCAGCTCGGCAGAAAGGTCCGTACGCATGGCAATTGAGGATCGCGTAGCCTCGCCTTTCAGCAGCGAGAGAATTTCCTCGATAATTCCGTTCACGTCGACTAACTCACGCTGTGGAGGAGACTTCTTGTAGAGCGACTGTATACGGTCGATGATCTCAGCCGCACGATTCCCATATTTATCGATTTTAGATGCCGCTGCACGGGCCCGATCAAGATTGGGCGGTTCGTGTGACAGCCATTCAACACAACTATTGGCACTGGTGATGGCGGCAGAGATGGGCTGCTTGATCTCGTGTGCCAGTGATGCCGCCATTTCACCCAAAGTGCTCACACGATCGATATGTGCCAGATCGGCCTCGAGTTGCCGCAGTTTTTCACTCTCTTGCTCGGCCAATTTGCGCCCTGTGATGTCGGTCGAGCTGCCTACGAATTGCTCCAGATCGCCGGTGTTGGAAAAGACGGGATGGCCAACTGTGTGGATCCACTTCATCACTCCATTCGGTAAAACGATGCGGAACTCCTGATCGTAATCGGCTTTTTCCACGATTGCCCGTTCGATAATGCCCGTCCACTTAACGCGATCCTCCGGGTGAACGCGTTCGAAATAGTCTTCCCAAGTCGTCGCTCCCAGAGTTGGATCAAAGCCGTAAATCCGGTACCACTCTTCGGAGAGGTGCACCGTCTTCCGATCCGCTAAGCGCCAAGCCCAGCTGCCCGTGTGGGTCAGCTTTTGCGCCTCGGTCAAGTGCGCTTGCCGACGCTCTAACTCCTGGGTCAGCAGCTTTTGCTCGGTGACATCCATCACGGTCCCCACCATTTCGCTCAGGTCGCCGCATCGGTTGAGAACCGAATGAGCTGTGGACCGGATGTTTCTGATTCCCGTAATTGGGTGAACGATACGCATCTCCACTTCGAAATCCGCCCTATCACGGATGCCTCTCTCGAGTTGCTCTCGCATCGCGGCCCGATCGTCGGGATGGATTCGCTGAAAAACTGTCTCGAGTGAGGGTAGCGGCTCAGCGGGGTCGAAACCCAGCACGCGGTAGCATTCCTCCGACCAGTATCGAGGCTCACCGTTCGCAGCGTTCGCCCAACTGCCGGTGTGGCTCAGCCTCTGCGCGTCGGCAAGGTATGCCTGCCGACGCTCCAGCTCCAGGGTCAGCAGTTCTTGTTCGGTGATATCGATCGCAGTGCCGAGAAATCCCTTGAGGACCTCGCCTTCAACAACGGGAATTCCAACGCAGCGAATGTAACGGAGCTCGCCGTCCGGGAGAACAATTCGTTTCTTTACATCGCAGCCACTGCGTTCCGCATGCATTCTTTTTATGGTGTTCGCCATAAAATCGCGGTCTTGCGCGTGTATTGTGGCCAGATACTGTTCAAGTGTCGGGGCTCCCTTTTGCGAATCCAGGCCGTAAATCTCGAACAACTCCTGAGACCAGTAGTCAAAAAATCCAGCCGGGTTGAATGCCCAACTTCCCATATGGGCGAGGCGCTGCCCTTCGCTCAGATAAAGCTGGCTCTTCTGAAGCGCCTCCTCGGCGCGCCTGCGCTCCGTTATATCGATTACGGTACCTACGAACTCATCGAGATTGCCGGATCCGTCGAGGACCGCATGGCCGACGACGTGAATGTCCCTGATCCCTTTTTCCGGATGCACGACTCGGTAGTCTAGTTCGAAATCCGCTTTTTCACGGATCGCTTTATCGAACCGTTCTCTGACTACCGTTTGATCGTTCGGATGAATCCGAAGGACGAATTCCTCGAATCGCGGCAGCGAGCCAGCGGGATCGAACCCCAACAGGCAGAAGCACATCTCCGACCAGTACCTGATATCACCTTTCGCCGGGTTCCATGCCCAACTCCCAGTTTGGCTGAGTCTCTGCGCCTCCGCGAGATATGCTTCGCTTTCACGCAGCCTCTCTTCCGCGCGCTTGCGGTCAGTAATGTCCTGGATTGTTCCGAATATTCGGTATGGCTTGCCTGACGCGTCCTTCTTCACATCGCCTTCAAAGTGTGCGATGCGCACTTCGCCCGTTGGCCGATATAAACGACATTCAACGTTAAAGGGGGCTCCGCCGAGAGCCGCTTCCATGGCTCGCTGCCAATCTTCAGGGTGGATCTTTTCCGCCACCGTTGATAAGTACATGGCACGTTCCTGAGGCTGCATTCCGTAGATACGATAGGCTTCATCTGACCAGTGCACGCGATCCGTCAAGATGTCCCATTCCCAGTACCCAACATGGGTAATGCGGTGGGCCTCTTCAAGCTTGGCATTACTCTCTTGGAGGGTCTCGTACAGAGACCGCAACTTGTCTGCAGTATCATTGAAGACCCGGCCGAGTCTTGCCAGTTCGTCATCTCCTGAAATAGGTACCAGGTGATCAAACTCTCCCCGTGACAAGGCGCTGGAGCCTTCCATCAGCTTTCCTAACGGTGTTGTGATACTTCGGGTAATCATCAGGCCAAGCAGGCTCGCGATGAGCAGAGTGCCCAACGCTGTCAGCGGCAGGACGATGACCATCTGACGTTGGAGACGAGCGATGTTTGTGACGGTTTGCCCAAGTTCGTCGTTCAATTCCCTAGTAATGCTCTTCACGAGCATCGAAGTTTCCTCATCCAGCGGCTGCTTTTCATTTGCCACCCGCAGCCGCAAGGCGTTCCAATCCCCCGAAGCTGCGAGCGAGTTCAGAGATTCGAGCTGTAACGGAAGGGTACTTTCGATGGCTTCTATAGTCGGTATTAGTGTGGGGTAGGGTCGGACCTCGGGCGGCAAGTGGGTGATTGCGTTCCGGGCATCCTGAACACTTTCCAGGATCATGTCCCGCAGCGGGCCCGATCCCTGGCGCAATATGACCGCATTTTGGGACTGAGCCACTTTGTCCAGCCTGTCGTTAAATGACTGGAGACTGGACTGAAGGTTCAGAACTGCGATTAATTCCACGCTAGCACCAGTGAGACGACGATCTGCTCTAACCTGGGCGGAGTGAAATCGCCAAAGCAAGATGCCGTTTACCGCAAGCAGCAGAACGAATATTCCAACGAAACACAGAGTCAACCGGCGACCAATGGAGAAACGATTGACGAACCCTTTCGACCCAAGGTCCTCAGCCGCCGCCTCTGTCGTTTTACGTCTCATCACCGGTTTTTTCGCCAAGGCTTCGCAAAGAGATCTCAACTCTGCCAGGTAACGTCCTGTCAGTTTCCAACAGAGGTTAACGGTCGAGGTGGACCTGTTTTGTAGCCTGTAATCACAACCAACTCCCTTTCTAGTAATGCGGCTGCGTCGGTTGCGCTTCGTTCATGCGTTAATACTGAATGTACAGCCTGCATATAAGCCTGCGAGACCTTGTCGTACGCTTGCCCTGTAACATCGGAAGGTCGGCTAATGATTCGGGGCGGGCTGCCGACCGTCTGAGTGCTTGCATTAGCTCCCACGAACCACGGCAAATCGTAGAGCTGCGGTTGACTGTGTCCTGGTGCGGGAGCAAGGTTGCGCTCGGATGCTAGTTCGTCATTAATGAAGAACCGAAGGAGGGTCATTGCTTCCTGTGGGTGGCCCGAAAATCGCGAAACCGCCAATCCGGTGCCGCCAAGCACGCCGACTCTTGCTGCGGCGCCGCCGGGTACGCTCGTGTACCCGGTTAGATCGGGCAAGGTGGCTTCCCTCCAGTGAGCCAGGCGATAGTTCCATTCCCATGTGCGCCAAAAGGCGGCTCGTTCCGATGCCCATACGTTTGTCGCGTCCGCTTCAGTGTAGGAAAGGACACCCGGCGGGGAAATCCAGCCCACCCATTGCCCGGCTCTTTGCCATGACTGGATGGCGGCAGGATTATTCACGCTGATGGTTTTATTTTTTTCAACGATTCGACCTCCTCCTTGGGAGACTTGCCATTCCAGTGCGTTGCAAGTGAGGCCTTCTGCCGCAGCCCCCTGCCACACATATCCCCAGAAATCCTTTTTGCCCTCAGCGCGCTCGCCAGCCTGGATTCTGGCCGCCATTCTTTCCAGTTCGTCCCAGGTACTGGGGGGGCGGGCGTATCCGTATTTTCGAAGAAGGTCGGTGCGATAAGCCAAAACCCCAATTTGCATGTGATAAGGGATGGACACGACTTTGCCTTTTACGGTGAAGCTGGCGATCAAGTCTGGATCCAGTGAAGAGATTTCGGAAGAAAAGTACGGTTTTAGATCCAAGAGATATTCGTCAATGATTTCCGGCCAGATCACGTCGATGCCGATGAGATCAGGACTTGCGCTGTGTGCGCGCAATAGTTTTTGGACTAAAGCAAGCTGGGCGAGAGAGGTCTCGGGTAACGGCGAATGCTCGACACGAATTCCCGTTTCGCGGACAAAGCGCTCCGTCTCGCCCGTCTGTCTCGCGCGCGAAGGAACCGAGGTCCTCTGGTCCCCGTTGTTCCCGGCCACTTCCGGCAATAGTTCAGGCTGCGACCATTCGGGATCGAGTATGGTTACCGTGACGGGACGATCGGCATGCCTGCTACAGCCGCATAGGCTAAAAACGAGCGCGAAAAAAAAACCAAGCGAAAGTGCTCTCACGCGTCTCTCCAATCGCTGTTTCATATAAAGCAACCATCAACAGCGCAGCCGAATCGCCAACTGATGGTGTGAATCTAGCTCCGTGCGCGATAGCTTTGTGACCGCAGATGCCATCAAGCGACCAAGGTCGATGACTCCGTGACCTGGAGCGGTAGGGTGAAATGAAATGTTGCACCCCCTTCACTGTTGGCGCTTGCCCACAACCGGCCGCCATGCGACTCCACAATGGAACGGCTGATGGCCAACCCCATACCGCTGCCCTGCGGCTTGGTGGTAAAGAACGCAGAGAAGATCTGATCCATCTTTTCCTTTGGCAGCCCCACGCCCGTGTCACTGACCGAGAACTGGAGTTGACCGTCCTGCAGTTCCGAGTTCACCGTAAGTTCTCCGCCTGAGTCCGCCATGGCTTCGATGCCGTTAAGCATGAGGTTCATGAACACTTGCTGCAGCTGCACACG